>JANXUR010000068.1 GCA_025356095.1 Acidobacteriaceae bacterium
GTTCAGCAGTGGGCCGATGCTTCCAGCCTGACTAAAGGCGAGCTTCGCAATAGGTCCGACCGCCAAGTCGGGATACGAGCCGATACCGGCACCGTTGGCGACGCCCGCGTTATCCAGTACGCCTACTCCCGTGAAGCTCGCTCCGTTAATCACGCTGAAAGGCGTACCTTTTTGATAGACGGTTACTCCGGATAGTTCCCAATGGCTGAGTAGCCGTTCGTCCCAGCGCGGGCCTTGAGTTTGCCACTCGCTCGGAACTGGTGAATCCGGTTCAGACTCGCCTTCCCACCCTCGGTAGATGTGTGCCCAATCCTTATGCGCGTAAGGGATTTGGTAGATGTAGCTGACGCTGAGTAAGTGGCGCTGGTCGAAATTTGAGCTCGCGCGATTCGTACGGATGTCTGCAGAATTGACGAATGTGGCATCGGAGCGATCGGACGAGTCATCAATTGAGTGGCTGTAGCTGTAAGAAACACCCAACGTAAGTGGGGCAGAGGTACGCCTTAAGGTGGCTTGAAATGCGTTGTAGGATGAATTCGCGATATTTTCTAGAGAGTAGATGCGGCTAATGCCGTGGAAAGGCCGCAACTGGTCAGGATTCGCCGGAATTGAACGCTCCGCCCCATAGCAGGAGGCCAAGAGGTTGGCGTAAGCAGGATCTCCTGCGCCTACACGCGCACCGCTGGTTATCAAGAAGAAGCCTTGCTGGAGGGCGCAATCACCATTGGCCTGCTGCGTGGAAGCAATAATGGGCTCGTTAGGCGCAAATGGATTCAGCGCCCCTGTAAGTGGGGTCAACTGATTAATTTGTCGTTGCGCTGTTAGGTGGGTACCTTTGCTGCCGACGTAGGCAAGTCCTGCAGTTACTGAGCGTACTAATTCGCGCTGCACGCCCAGGCTCCACTGTTGAGAGTAAGGCCACACCGTCTTTTGCGGAATAGCTGTAAAGCTTGGAGCGTAGGCACCCGGACGGCCACAGTCCTGCGCAGCTTGGGTGAGCGGAGAGCCTCCACCGATGCAAGCCCAACTGGAAGGGAAGTTCTGGGTCAGGTTAAGTACTACTGGGGAGCTCGCTTCCAGCGACCCGGTATTGGCTTCGCTCCCTGTTCCGTGCTCATAGAACAAACCGTAACCTGCACGTATAGAAGTCTTGCCATCTCCAAAGGGATCCCATGCAAAGCCCAGTCGTGGCGCCCAGTTAACCAGATGCCCCTGCATACAGCTATCGGGCGTACCATTCAAGCCGCAGCGTACCAGTCCGTTCAGCAACCGGGGGTCAAGATTGTTTGTATCGAGTGGGACGGGAGAACCGGAGTTAGCGTCGAGCAGTTGGCCGGTTATTGGGGTGAAAGTAACCTGACTCGCTAGCGACTGGCTGAAAGCGCTAGGGACAAAGTTATAGGCATTGTTCCCCTGCTCGTGATAGGTTCCGAACAAACTCACGCGGAGACCTAAATTCACGGTTAACCTGCGAGTTACCTTCCAGTCATCTTGTATGTAGGGCTCCGCAATATGGTAGCGCTGGCGATAGCGAGATTGCGCACTATCCTGTTGAAAGCTGCGAACGCCGGTGGTGCTGCTCAAGAAGTCAGCGAAAGCATTGCCCGTAGTATTCAGGTTATTCTGGTTTGTGAAGGTAATAATACCTTGAACATCGCCAGTGGCCGCGCCGATCGCAGAATTGTCTTGATTGCGCTGATAGAAGATGAATTGTGTGCCCAGTTGAATGGTGTGCTTGCGAGCCGCCCAGCTAATGCTGTCGCCGAAGCTGTAAGTGGGGTTGGTATGATCCCACGGCGCATAGGCTGAATCTGCGGCAAACCCGCTTCCGCCATAGGCTGCGTTGGTGCCGCCGATTACGATTCCGGGCAGCTTTCCGCCGAATCCGTTTTGGAATAGCGCTCCAATTGGGCAGTCAAGCGGCGCGTTTGGATTGGAGTTTCCTGCACAGGGCGCGTCGAGGAGCGCGGGACGGCCGTACTGCGCGCCGGGGCCACTTTGGCCGAAAAAGCGAATGTGGGCGTTCACATAGCTGAATGTTGCTTCATTCAACAGTTGGGGAGTGATGCTATACGAGAGTTTTGCAACGGCACTCGTGCCCGGTCCGTACGCGCGCTGCTGAATGGTAGGGAAACTGTTCTGAAGATAGCCATAGAGCGGAGCGTTTAAGGTCGCATTCCATTCGTCATGGATATAACGGACGGTAGCCCGCAGTTGGTTACTGAAGCTATGGTCAATCCGGAAGAGTTCTTCGCGCCAATAAGTAGAAGGAGAGATGCTGGCGACGTAGCAATGTGGTATTAGTTCGGAGATGCTGGAGTTACAGCCGGTGGTGGAAGTAGGCAGGGGAGTGACCCCGGTGGATAGAACGGCCAACGCGTTACGGTCCAATGAGCCGTTGACGTTTAAAAGATTGTTGCCGTCCAGGGCACGGAATACGCCGCCGCCCACCGCAGTACCTGGGCAATCCGGGAACTGGGAGCGGGTAAATGTTGCGCCTCCAGGCTGTATTTCTGGGCAAACGTCACTAAAGTCACCAGCGCGCTCAGCCTCCGTAGGGACAGCCTGATTGTATTGCGTCGGCGTTGTTTCCAGACGAAGTTCTTCAGAAAAGAAGAAGAAGGTCTTATCTTTCTTTTGATTGTAGTGTCCGGGAATGTAGAGCGGGCCACCAATTGTGCCGCCGAGATCATGACGGCGGTACAGCGGAGCACTGCTGGTCTCGTCAAAGTAGTTGCGGGCGTTAAAGTTCTCGTTGCGAAGAAATTCGTAGGCGTTGCCGTGGAAGCGGTCGCCGCCTGATTTTGTGGTGACGAGTACGGTGCCAGAGGCGGTGCGGCCGTATTGTGCGCCATAGTTCGAGGTTAGTACCTTGACCTCTTGAATGGCATCCAAACTAGGATAGACAATCAGGGTGCTTTCCGCACCGTTGAGCCCGGCATTCAGTACATCGGAGCCGTCAACGTCGAAGGTGTTGTATTCCACTCGGCCGCCGTTGACGCTGTATTTAACGCTGCCGACCACGCCGACCTTCGCTTCATCTTGGCCAGTCTGGTTACTGACGCCGGGCGCGAGCGCAATCAATTGCGTAAAATTGCGGCCATTCAGGCCAAAACCAACGATTTCCTTCTGCGTAATGGTGCCAGAGACATCTGATTTCTCGGTATCTACCTTATCTACGTTATCCGCCTGCACGGTTTCTTGCTGAATGTCACCCTTGGGCTCCAGAGCTGCTTCAAGAGGTATCTCTTGTCCTGCTTCGAGTGCAAGGTCTTGTGCTACGAAGGGTTTAAAGCCAGCTGCTTCTATAGTAAGAGTGTACTTTCCGGCCGGGAGGTGAAAGCTATAGAGACCTGCACTGTCGCTAGAGGCTTGCTGCGTGCCTTGGCCAGTTAGTGTGAGCGTCGCGCCAGGAATCACGGCTCCGGTCTGGTCTGTCACCTTCACGGACAACGTAGCAGCGGATGCAGCTGGAACCGGCGGGGCCTGCTGGGCGAAACCGGTGCTTAGTGTAAGTAGCGAAAGCGCGGTGATGGCCACAGCAGTGGCAAGCAAATAGTTGCGAATGAACCTACGGATACCCCACCCCCGAGTGCAATTGCAAAATTTCAGCGTAGGCACCAGTAAACCGGAGCCTCGCCTGAAAGAGTAAGGCTACAGAAGGGTTCAAACGAATTCCGTTAATGGACGATGAATAGTGTGTGAAAGGACATGTAGTTGTTATTCACGAGAGGACTTCGTGCTGAATTGATGAGATATCTTGCGAAAAACCTGAGGAAATGCAGCATGGTTCCAGTGCCACACATGGATAAAGTAGGACATATTCTCGTGATTGTCACGCTCCTGTCACGCGCAGTTCATAAGGGTGGCAGAGGATTCGTGATGGTACCTCCCATCCAAGAGACGTGCGCGATGCAGCGTTTGCTGGACGCGCGTCTTGTTGCGGGGAACCGATTTGCAAACTGGGACGACAGCGTGGCATGGGCCGCGTACCGTTCCTTGGGGCGCCGTGCTGCGCTGTGCTTTCTAACTCGAAGTTTAGGAGACTTTACAAATGATTCGTTCCAAAGCGATTTTCGTAGCGCTCGTGGTCTGCCTCGCCCTCTCGGCGGTGCCAGCGGCGAATGCCACCACTGTTAAGTTTATCGGTGCCGGCTCCTCTGCTATGTGGCAGTCTTTCGCCGTGGCAACCTTTAACAACGTTGCCGGCGCGGGCGCGCATCACTACACCATCAAGGGTAACTGCGCTTCCGGCCCTTGCGCCCAGATGAACGACCTGCTCCGCAGCACGTCCATTCCCTTGGAAGCCGGTCAGGTGTGGATCGTTTGGGATTCGACGCAGACCAATGTTTGGGCTTATATCCAGTTGGATTCGGTCGTTGGCAACCGCGCTTTCTTTGCGGTGCCCCGCGCCCGTTTGCAGCTTGATTCCTCCACGGAAACGACTGCTGGTTCCAACCTCATCTCCAGCGCACTGTTCACGGGCGCGGTTGCCGACGATACGTCGCTGCCGGTTGCCATTTACAACGCTTTGAACCTTGCCAACGTCACGGCGGGCATGACGGACATCCGTTCGGAAGATGCAGCGTTCGCGCAGCGCCGCGCTGTTACTCCGCTGAACAACGCTACGCTGGCTGGTTTGGGCTACGGCACCTCGGCCACGCAGCAGATTGGCACCCAGATTGCCAGCAGCTTCTCATCCACGCTGGTGACCCCGGTTGCCTTCAACACCACCGGCTCCGACCCCTTTACGGGCAGAGCGGTTCCCAAGTTCACCACCATCAGCGTAGGCGCGACTCCTGTTTTGGTTCTCGCCAACCGTACCAACGTGAATGGCCTCGGCCAGGGCATCAACAACATCACAGTTGCTCAGGCCAAGACGCTTTGGACTGGCGCGAACTGCAACACCAGCGCATTGGGTGCGGCCAAGTCTGCCCCGATCACCGTTCTGGAACGCGAACCTCTCTCCGGCACCTATAACACCTTCGAATTCACCAACATCCGCCTGACCAGCGACGTGCCTTCCTTTAGCGCTTCGCAGGAAACTGGTGTGAACCCGGCCAACGTCAACAACAACCCCCTGAACCTGACCTGCACGGCGGGCGCTGGTTCGCGTCGTCGCGCCATCGGCACTGGCGAAATGGTGAAGACTGCCATTCTGCCCACGTCTGATTCGATCGGCTACGCCTTCTTCAGCTACGGTAACGTTTCGGCCATTGCTAACTCGGCCAACTACGGCTACCTCACTCTGAACGGTGTGGATCCGATCAGCTCGACCTACACCACGGGCCAGTTGCCGACCTGCACCGCGCCTTGCTCGGTTGCTGCTGGCACCTCCTTCCCGAACCTGCGCAACGGCACCTACCGCTCCTGGTCGGTTCTGCGTCTGGTAACGGACACCACTGGCAGTAACTTCAGCAACGCTTCGGCGATTGTTGCGGCGGCACAAGCCAACATCAACACCACCGTGCCGGACTTCGTTCCTGCCAAGTCCACGCAGGTGGGCGAGCCCGGTCTGACGAAGTATCGTTCACACTTCCTGCAAAATGGCGCAGCCGGCAACAACGGCCTGAGCGGCCAGATTGAAGCGGGCGGCGATATGGGCGGTTGCATCGAGGCAGTTGGCCCGGCACCGGGTGTGCTCAACCAGCACATGAAGACGGACCTGACCTGCGCCGTGGGCACCATCCGCTAGTCGCATCGCTGCATTGTGTTTGACCCTTGACCCTTGTACCCTTAAACCTTGCGGCGGGAACCAGTTACTGGTTTCCGCCGCATTTTGTATCGGCTGCACCACTTAAACTTTGCGCTGGTTCGCCAAGGGATATGACTTTGCTTCGCAATTTCCGCCTTTTCACCCTAATGCCTGCGGCGGTCTGTCTCTTCGCTCTGCTTTGTTTCGCGCCTGCAGTTGCGCAAGTGAACTCCGCAGCAACCGCTCCCGCCCCTGCGCAAACGAATCCCGCAACGGTTGCGCCACGGCCAGAGAATCTGGAAAGTTGGAGCGATATATCGGTAGCTTCCAGCCACCTGCGTTCTGGCGCTGCCTTTGTTGCCCAAAAAGATGACTTTCCCACCTTCACCCGCGAATGGATTCAGATCCAGTGGCGCGAAGATGACCCAATCTATCTTGTGGTGATGGTACCCAAAGGTGTGATTAATCCACCTTCGGTGCTCTATCTGTACAGTTTCCCCTCGGAAGCCGACCGCTTTTTCGACGAGAGTTTTGGCAAGTTGGCTACCAGCCATGGGGCGGCGGCAGTGGGGTTCGTCTCCGCGCTTACCGGTCACCGCTTTCATCCGCCACGTGCGTTGAGTGAATGGTTTGTGAGCGAGTTGCAGGAGTCACTCGCGACCTCGACCCATGACGTACAGATGGTCTTGAACTACTTGGCCTCTCGCGGCGATTTCGATATGCAGCATGTGGGTATGTTCGGTGAAGGCTCGGGTGCAACCATTGCCATATTGGCAGCCGCTGCAGATCCCCGCATCAAGGCCTTGGATTTGTTGGCACCATGGGGAGACTGGCCGGGCTGGATCGCAGGTTCCTCTGTGATCCCAGAGGATGAGCGCGCGCTTTACGCGACGCCCGCATTCTTGAAGCGCCTAGAGGGCCTCGACCCCGTGCGGCATCTGGCAGGTCTCTATGACCGCTCCATCTGGCTCCAATTCAGCGCCAGCAGCCCCATGGTGCCCAAGGCCTCGCGCGACGCGCTGTGGGATGCCGCACCGAAGGGTGCTAAAGTCACTCTCTACCAACCGCTGCTCACCCTGCGTTCCGTGCGGCCGGATGAGCATTTTTTCGATTGGATTCAGAATCAAGTAACCCGGTTGCCGTGACGCGCAACTGGATCGTCGCACGGGGCGATGGCGGTGGGACTGCGGCAGTGGGGTGCGTAAACCCGTGCTGTTTGGCGGCGGATTGGGGAGTTCTCGCACCTCGCAGCATAGACCTGCGGTAAACTGAAGGTGCCATACGGTTTCTCCAATCTCGTGGTGTGGCCAGCGGCCCTGTAGCTCAGATGGATAGAGCAGCGGTTTCCTAAACCGAAGGTCGGCAGTTCGACTCTGCCCGGGGCCACCATCCTCTTTTCATGTCGGTCAAGGGGCGTGGGTACAACGCAGCGGACGCGTCGGCCATCGCTCGGTTTGGGGCAGAATGTTGCCAGCGCAACGGATTGAACTGCGTCGAGGTACGACCTTATTCAGCATAGAGGAGGCTCCGCATTCCAGAACCTTGGCTCAGTGGCACCCGCAGCGATGTTCCTGCGATTCCGCGGGCGGTGTTGCACGCGCTTGACCTTGCGCGCGCGGATTTGTGGAATTGGTGCGCGGCGCTTTCTTTGGGGCAGATTCATGCTTGGCCTGTGGGCGTAGCTTCCGTTGCCTTCCATCTGCGCCACATTGCGCGCAGCCTCGACCGCCTGCTGACTTACGCGGAAGGCGCGCCGCTCTCCGCACAGCAGATTGCCGCACAGAAGTCCGAGATGGATGCTAGCGAAACGCCAGCCGAGATTTTCGCCGAGCTGGAGGCTGCGCTAAAGCGAAGCGAAGCCCGCATCCTCGACCACGCCATGGCATCCTTGCAAAATTCCGCTTATTGGGAGCAGGCGCGCAGTGTCGGTTCCCGCCAGTTGCCTACCACCCTAGGAGGGCTGCTGGTTCATGTGGCCGACCACACCCAGCGCCACGTGGGGCAGGCCATTACCACCGCCAAGCAAGTGGCGGACTAGCCTCTGTGCGGGCCAGCTCTTCGCTGCACCCATCCAAATCGTTATTCGCAACCGTATATCCAATGGAGCAGTCTAATGAAGCAGTCAAATGAAGCTGTCTGATGAAGCAAGCTGACTAAGCACTCCGACCGCGCCGGCAACTCGGGCGTCCGGCATGGAAACGGCGATGAATTCAATGATGGCGATCCGCAATGCAACTTTCGGTGTGAGGGTCGGGGTAAGGGTTGGTCTGGCGCTGTGCGTCATGCTCACCTTGGCGACCCATGCTGCAACCGCCGAGCCGATGCCCGGCACCGATGGCTGGATCGCGACAGCCCAGAAGAAGGCCGCGGCGGCACCAAAAAATTCTGCGGCCTATGACGATTTGGGGCAGGCCTACTTCCAAAAAGCCCGCGAAACCGGCGACGCAGCTTTTTACCAACTCGCCGAAACCACGCTACAAAAAGCGCTTGCCCTTGCGGCGGACGATCCCAATGAGCAAGCGGCATCGAAACCCTGCGTCCATCTGGCGCTTGTGTATATGGGCGAGCATCGTTTTCGTGACGCTCTTACCTACGCCGACCAATCGCTGTCCGGGGGTGTGGCGTCGCCCGAGGCGTTTGCACTGATGGGCGATGCCCACGCCGATCTCGGCCAATACGAAGAGGCAGAGGCGGATTACCGCAGCCTGGCGCAGATGGGGGCATTCTCGCGTTCGCCCCTGCAAATTGCCTACGTACACGATAGTCGTTTGTCGTACCTCAAATACATTCACGGAGATTCAGACGCAGCGATCGCTTTGATGAAGAGTGCGGTCTGGGCGGGGCTGCAGAGCCGTATTCCAGCGGAAAACATGGCATGGCTTTACTACGAACTGGGCGAGCGATATTTTTCTACAGGGGATTTGAAGAATGCGGAACTGGCCTATGCCAGTGGGGTGCAAACGGACCCGAATCACTTTCGCGCACTGGCGGGGTTGGCGAAAGTCCGCGCCGCGCAAGGCCGCATGGATGAGGCGATTCAGCTTTATCAGCGCTCCCTCAATGTAGTGCCGATGCCTGCGTATCTCGCCGAACTTGGTGACGTGTATCGCAAGGTGGGCAGGATGAAAGAAGCGCAGCAGCAATATGATCTTGTCGAATACATTGGCTACCTTAACAACATCAACAAGGTGCTGAATGGCAGAGAGTTGGCCGAGTTCTACGCCGACCACGATAGCAAGCTTGGCGAAGCGTTGACGTTGGCTCGCGAAGAGTTGGCTTTGCGGCAGGATGTGGTTACGTGGGATGTGCTGGCATGGGTGCTGTACAAGAATCACAAGCTGCCCGAGGCAGCCGACGCCATGCAGCACGCCTTGGCCTACAAGACGAAAAACGCGTTGTTCTACTTCCATGCCGGCATGATCTACCGCAGCATGGGTGAGGAAGCCAAGGCGAGCCAGAGCTTCGCAGATGCGCTGAAGTTCAACCCGGCATTTCATGTGGTATTTGCGGAGGCGGCCGCGAATGCTGTCCGCGATTTGCACCAGAAGAACAATTCCCGCGAAAGTGTGAGCCGTTGAGGCCGATGCTGAGGGCGGCATTGCCCCCATGCGAAAATTGCACAATCAAGTGCAGACTCTGCCCCCTGACGGCTGTTACCCTAGGAGTTCCGTGCCTACGATTCTGACAAGACGGTTACGCGTTTTCGCCCTGGGGTTTTTGCTGGTGATTGCCGCCACCCTGCCCAAGTTGGCTTTGGCGCATCCCATGGGAAACTTCAGCGTGAACCATTATTCTCGGGTTGAGGTGAAGCCCGACCGCGTGGACGTGATCTACCTGCTCGATATCGCGGAGATTCCAACCTATCAGGAGATGCGTGCGGATGGCATCGAGGCCAATCCTGATGACCCCAAGGTGAAGGATTACGGCGAGCGCCGCGCCCAGATTTTTAAGGATGGGCTAAGCTTGCAGATAGATGGCAAAGCCATTCCGCTGCGTCTGCTTTCGCACAGCATACTGTTTCCAGCAGGTGCTGGCGGATTGCCTACCATGAAGTTTGGCTTATTCCTAAGTGCGAAGCTGCCCCCTGGAAAACCGGGCGGGGCCGCGCATCTGCATTTTGAAGACACCAACTTTGCAGGTCGCGCGGGTTGGAAGGAAGTAATTGCAGCAGGAAAGGGAATTACCTTCACCAGTAGCAGTGTTCCCGCACAAGACCGCAGTGCCGAATTGAGTAACTACCCTACGGATATGCTCAACAGCCCGCCGCAGGTGGTGGAGGCGACTGTGGAGTTCCCGTTTGCGGCGCCTGAAACTATTATCTCCAAAACAGTTCCCAAAGTTGCGACAGAGGCTGGTGTGCAGGCTGCATCAGTGCCCCCCGCATCAGCGGCTGCCGTGGCAGTTGCATCGAGTGCGCAAGCGGCTGCATCCGCTGCCAGCACTGCGGCCGCGCCGCCCGCTATTGTGTTGAAGGCCAATCAGCAGGCCACGCCGCGCGATGCGTTCACGCAACTTATTCAGTCGAATAACCTTAGCTGGTGGTTTCTGCTGACTGCAGCTCTACTCGCGGCGGGCTTGGGCGCACTGCATGCGCTGGAACCCGGCCACGGCAAGACGATTGTTGCATCGTACCTTGTAGGTACCAGCGGCAAACCTCGCCATGCAGTGTTCCTGGGACTCATCGTCACCGCCGCCCACACGGCTGGGGTGTATCTGCTGGGGGCGGTTACGCTCTACGCATCCCGCTATATTGTGCCAGAGCAACTCTATCCGTGGCTTGGCGCTATCTCTGGACTTACCATTACTGTGCTGGCAGTAACTCTACTACTCCGCCGCTGGACGGGCGAGTCTCTGGATCACTCGCATGTGCCGGGCGAGGCGCACAGTCATTTCAGTGTTTCCAGTTTCTTCAAGCGCAAGCAGAGTGCCAGTGACGCAGGCGTGGCGGCTTCTGGTTCGTCGTGTACACCATCCGCAGCGCAACCCGACGCGCGGATTGACGCGCCAAGCCCCAGCGTTTCCCTGCGCCAGTTACTCATTCTTGGCGTGACTGGCGGGATGGTCCCATGTCCGGCAGCGCTGGTGGTGCTGCTGAGTGCGGTCTCGCTGCACCGCACCGGCTTCGGACTGTTTTTAATCGTCTCATTTAGTCTGGGGTTGGCGGCGGTGCTGATCGGTATTGGCTTAATGATGGTCTCGGCGGGCAAAGCCATGGCGCGATTCGGGCCGCGGTTTAGCGCGGAGAGTCCGCTGATTACGCGCTGGCTGCCATTGGCTTCGGCCATCATCATGGGACTGATCGGGCTGGGCATTGCCGGGCAGGCGATTGCCTCCACGCCGCTGGCTGCTGACTTTATCGCTGCGATTCGCTCTACGTCATTTGCGGTGGTCGCGTTGCTCGGGCTGTTTCTGGGGATGCGCCACTCCACCGACCCCGATCACGTTGTCGCCGTCACCACGATTGTCTCTAAACAGCGCCGCATCTCTAGCGCGGTCATGGTCGGCTGCCTCTGGGGTATCGGACATACCTTCACCATAGTGGTGGTCGGATCGGCCATCATTTTATTTGGCTTGGTCATTCCGCCGCGGGTTGGACTTTCCATGGAGTTTAGCGTCGCGCTGATGCTGATTTTGCTAGGCCTGCTAAATCTTACCGGGCTGATGCAGAAGATTACGGCAGCATTTACCCCGGGTGCGAAGTCTGCCGAGGCTGTGCCTGAGATGAATGCTGGCGTTCAGTCGCCTGCGACCAGTAAGTCAGACTCTCTGCTTGACCGCCTGCTGGGCCGCTTTGGTTTGTATCAGATGGTGCGGCCGCTACTGATTGGCACGGTGCACGGTCTGGCCGGTTCCGCAGCGGTGGCGTTGCTGGTACTCTCTACCATCAAGTCCACCACCTGGGCCGTAGCCTATCTGCTTATCTTTGGTCTTGGCACCGTCTTCGGCATGATGCTGATTACGCTGATTATTGCGCTGCCCTTCGTCTACACCGAAGGCCGCTTTTTGTCGCTCAATCGGCATTTAGCCACCGCTTCGGGCTTGGTCAGTTTTGCGTTTGGGCTCTTCCTTGTCTATCAAATTGGCTTTTCCGACGGTTTATTCACCGCTCACCCCACTTGGACACCCCAGTAAGCAAATCGGCACCGTTGCCTGCAAATTGCTGATTTCTGCTAGAG
This sequence comes from Acidobacteriaceae bacterium, assembly GCA_025356095.1. Taxonomy (GTDB): domain Bacteria; phylum Acidobacteriota; class Terriglobia; order Terriglobales; family Acidobacteriaceae; genus JANXUR01. Next base: position 11,872 of record JANXUR010000068.1, read on the forward strand.
GCAACTCCAGTCGCTTGATACAATAAAGGCTTAGCCCAAGAGGAGCTTTTTCCCATGCACCCTGCCGACCCTCAGGAAATTCTGATTCGCTACTCCATTGTGGTGCCGTTGCACAATGAGTGCGAGAACGTGCCCGACCTCTACTCGCGCCTGAAGACGGTGATGGAGGCGCTGGGCGAGCCCTTTGAGTTGGTGCTGGTGGATGATGGGAGCTCGGACCAGACCTTCGGTCTGCTGGAGGAGATTGCCTCGATTGACAGCCGGGTTACGGTAGTGAAGTTACGGCGCAACTTTGGCCAGACCTCGGCCTTAGCCGCTGGCTTTGACCATTCCCGCGGAGAGTTTGTCATCGCCATGGATGGCGACCTGCAGCATGATCCCGCCGATATTCCAATCTTCATTGAGAAAATTGACGAAGGTTATGACATTGTCAGCGGCTGGCGCAAGGTTCGTATTGATAACTACTGGATTCGCCGCTTTCCCTCGCGCATCGCCAACTGGCTGATGGCCAGGCTGAGCGGAGTGGACATTCACGACTTTGGCACGACGTTCAAGGCCTATCGCCGCGAAATTTTGCAGCAGATTCCGCTGTATGGCGAGCTGCATCGCTTTATCCCGGCGCTGGCCTCGTGGCACGGTGCCAGGATCTGCGAAGTGCCCATCCGCAACGTGATGCGCGAACGCGGCGTCTCGCACTACGGCATCTCACGCACTTTCCGCGTGTTTTTTGACCTGTTGACGATTCGCTTCTTGCTCAAATACCGCTCCCGTCCCCTGCATTTTTTCGGCACCTGGGGCATGGTGAGCATGATCATTGGTCTCGGCACTGGCACCTTCCTGATTATCGAAAAACTCATCCACAAGCATGCGCAGATTATGGTCTCGCACGGACCGCTGATTATTTTTGCCGCCGTCGCCATTCAAGCCGGACTGATGATGCTTGGCATCGGCCTGCTTGGTGAGATGCAGGTGCGACATTACCACGAGCCTGCGCAGCGCGCTCCCTATAGCGTGGATAAGGTGTTACGTGCGGAAAGCGAAGAATCCGCGATACAGGAGTAGGGCGTTAAGGCTGTTTGCCCAAGGCACGGCTTCTGGCTGTGCCTTTTATTTTTGAGCCTGCCTCCGCCATCCCTCTTCCCACTCCGCCCTCTGCTGGCATACCATAGAATCCGTTTGGCTCGCAGCGTCGCCGGACTCTGGCGCATGGCTGTAGGCAAACATACGACATCCAAAGTTTTACGGGACTTCTATGCCACATTCATCGCACTCGCACGAACTACGCCTCGCCCGCCGCGTTACGCGGCTAGGTACTGAAACTGCCTTCGAAGTGCTGGTCCGCGCCCGGGCTCTGGAAGCTACCGGCCGCGACATTGTTCATCTCGAAATCGGTGAACCGGACTTTGATACGCCAAGCAATGTGGTAGAAGCTGGAATCGCCGCCTTGCGCGCTGGCTTCACGCACTATGGCCCCTCCAACGGCATGCTGGAGTTACGCCAGACCATTGCCGAGTATGTGAGTTCTACCCGACACATTTCCGTCTCGCCCGACGAAGTAGTAGTCGTCCCCGGCGGCAAACCCATCATCTTCTTTATTATGCTGGCTTTGGTTGAAGAAGGAGACGAGGTGATTTATCCCAACCCCGGCTTTCCGATTTATGAATCCATGATCCACTACACCATGGGTAAAGCGGTGCCGATTCATTTGCGCGAACATCTGGACTTTGGTCTCGACGTGAACGAACTTGCAGCATTGATTACCGACCGGACCCGGCTGATTATCCTTAACTCTCCGCACAACCCCACCGGCGGCGTGATGCCGCGCCAGCAGATTGAAGCGATTGCTGCCGCGATTGGTGATCGCAACATTATGGTGCTATCCGACGAAATCTATTCGCGACTGGTCTTTGAAGGCGAGCACTACTCCATTGCATCGGTGCCGGGGATGAAGGATCGAACGATTATACTGGACGGCTTTAGTAAGACTTACGCTATGACGGGATGGCGCATGGGCTATAGCATTTGCCGCCCTGACTTAGCTCAGCAACTCTCGCGGCTCATGACTAACTCGAACTCCTGCACCGCCAGCTTTACCCAGATGGCTGGCATCGAAGCCTTACGCGGCGACCAGTCTTCTGTAGAACATATGCGGCAGGCATTTATGCACCGTCGCGACTTATTCGTCGCCGGACTCAATAAGATTAAAGGTTTCAGTTGCCGTAACCCTCACGGCGCCTTCTACGTCTTTCCCAACATCCAAGGCACAGGATGGTCCTCTAAGCCGCTCGCAGACGCCCTGCTGGAAGAAGCCGGAGTAGCTTGCCTAAGTGGCACTGCCTTCGGCGCTTACGGCGAAGGGTATCTACGGTTTAGTACGGCTAACTCAGAAGAAGCGATACAAAAAGCGCTGGATCGGATCGCCGAATGGGTGGGAAAGCGGCTGTAGGTTGCACGTTCTGGAGTTTCTATGGAAGTTACTGAAATACTTAATCGCGCGAAGCAACTCCGGCGGCAAGGCCAGTTGACTGAGGCGGCCCGGTGCTACTCCGACGCTGCTAAAGTCTATCGTCAAGCAAACGACGAGCCGCGTCTGGCCCACGCTCTCCGTCATGTTGGCGACATCGAGCTTGAGCAGGGAAGGCTCGCTGAGGCTGAGCCTAATTATCGCGTAGCACTCGCGATTTACCGGAGCCTCCCTCAGGCTGTGCCGCTCGATTTGGCAAACTGCCTCCGCGGATGCGCGCTGCTGCAGGAAGCTTTGGCTTGCCCGGAGGCGGCCGCGAAGTTGTGGCGCGAAGCTGGAGCGCTGTACCAGTCGGTTGGAGTGGAAGCGGGGGTTGCCGAAAGTAAAGTGCGGATATTGAATCTAGAGGGCAACTGCTAGCCAAGAGAAAAGGCCGCACCGCCCGGTGCGGCCCTCTTCCGTGGCAGAATCATCAACTAACTTACTTCGCCGTCCCACAACCGCTCACTGGCGGCAATTTGGCGATTTGCGTGTACCAGTAGGGCGTCGTAGTACGGTTACTGGGCAGATACTCGCCGACTGTCCATACTGTACAGCCGTCGCTCGGGTCTACCGTTGCACTATACCAATCGCCCCAACGATAGTTTGCAGCGTCTGTGCCTTTGGCATCCCCTGCCGTTGCCGGACTAATCACATACCCATAAGTGCCCAAGGATTGCGTGGCGGCCGGAACAAAGAAGCTTTGCATACCCGGATGTTCGCTGGCACCCGGACCACTCACTCCGAATATCCCTTGCAGATTTCCCGCCTTGTCCTGAACCGCCGTGGCTAGAAATGCCCAATTGCCCGCATCTAGAGGGTCGGTCAGCGGATACTCAACCGCAATTTGGACGGCTCCCCCAGCATTCCGCTGTAACTTGCGAAGAATCACTTCCGTCCGGGAGAGACTTACCGGGTTCGGCGAGATCTGAATTGTGTGTGACGTAATCCAACTGCTGGTGGTGCCTCCGTTGGATGTGTACTGAAAGGGAGGCTGTACGCGGTCTGCCACCGGATCTATTACTACGCGAGTGCCGCCAGTAGAAGGCTGCGGCACACAAGCTGTGTTGTAGTAGTTGGCGCGATTAAAGCAGCCTAGCTGGTCTCCGCCCAGTTGAGTCGAGGGTAGGTCCCAACCGGCTAACTGCGAAGGTGCTGGTTGTGGCGCGCTCCAGTTGATCGTCCACTGTTCTACGCCTTCCGTGTGATTCGGATCCGTCAAATAGCTCACGTTGTCCTGCGGCGGCTCGATCATGTAAGTGAACATCTCACCATCTGCCGCGAGCGGAGGAGCCGAGTCAGTATTGTGCGCAGGCGCATAGCTTCGCCGCTGTATATATTGGGTACGCGGATGGGCAACCACACAGGCGGGCGTCCGGGATCGGTTCGTCCAAGGGCTCGCCATACTCGCACGCAATCCCGCAATGTCTACAGCGCAGAGCAGCGGTGCTTGAATAATGTTGTGATTGTCACTATCCAGTAAGTCATAGCTGATCCATAGTGCCTGGTCGGTTGCCGCCGTGTAGGGCGGAATGGTGCTGGTGGAACTCTGCCACAGTCCGGCCTGCGGATAGTCGGGATAAAGAAAATGTCCTAAAGTATTCTGCGGAATCACTAGGTCAAGGTCATACTCGTATCCGAACCACTGGAACGCGGGCCGCGCGGCTTGTGTAAAGTCTTCTACGTTGGTTATCGCTACACACAGATAGTTGTGGCTATTTAGCGTCGAACTGATGCGCTTTTCCAGAATCCAGACGTTATATACGCTGTCATGCAGTAACTGCGAGTTCGGCGAATACGAGGTGCCGCAGTTGGCGGTGTTGCCGCTGTTGTTGGCGTTCTGTGTCCAGGGTTGCGAGTCGAGCTTGGCGTTAGTGTTGCCCAAAAACTTTACTGGCAGGTTTGTGGTTTTATCCCAGCATTGGTAGCCACTGTTTACGTGCTCGCAATACTGCTTCAGTCCCACCGCAATCGTAGGGTCGGGCGTGGCGGTGGACTTCACCTTATATTGCACTGTGTTCAGCCCGGCGTAGGTATTGAGCGTCCCTGATTGAGCCAGGGCAGGGAGAGCGAGCCCTACCAAAACGGCGATACGTGCAATGCTCGGGATCATCAATGTAGTCCCTCTGGCTGCGTTTGAGGCGGCAACCGCTGTAGGTCGAGTGCTTGAAATTGTGAAGGAGAAGGCCGCCCTGAGGGGCCGTCTTCTTGCCGTATGACTAAAGTACATGCTGTTGCACAGGTTTGCTATGGCCTATCCGGGTGCCCCACCGTATTACTACCGGGCTACCCAAATGGGTAGGTCGCTCAAATGCTCTTCTGCGTGGCTCCCCTCGTCGTTGCCCATGCAGCGGCAAGCTTCTGGTTGACGTATTGCTCCGTAGCGCGTCCTATACAATCAGTAGCCGGTGCCCAAAACCGCGTCGCCGGAACTGAGGGTGTCCAGATTGCGTATCCATCTTAGCCTCACCACGTTGAAGGGATTCCTCATGCGCTTTTTCATCGCCCTGACCTTGCTGGCCTGCTTCTTGGTACCAACCGCTCGTGCGGTGGACTCCCCCGCGCTCGACGCTCGCCGCAAGGCGCTGAACGATTTGTTGGCCGAGCAGTGGGAGTACACGCTGCGCACCAGCCCAACGTTTGCCTCGATCCTCGGCGACAAGCGCTGGAACGACAAGCTGGACGACGGCTCACAAAAGGCGATTGACGAAAACATCGCTGCTACCCGTGACTTCTTGAAGCGATTCGAGGCCATCAACACCACCGGCTTTCCGGACCAAGAAAAGCTCAACAAGGCCTTGATGGTTCGCGACCTGAAGAACGGTGTGGATGGCGTGAAGTTCCGCGATTGGGAGATGCCGGTTTCGCAGATCAGCGGCCCTCATCTCGACCTGCCGCAGTTCGTCAGCTTGATTTCTTTCACCAGTCTGAAGGATTACGAGGACTACCTTTCGCGCTTGCGTCAGATTCCACGCGTGTTCGACGAAACCGAAATCCAGATGCGCAAGGGCATGGCGGAAGGCCTGATGCCTTGGCGCACACTGGTGGAAAAAGTCCCCGGCCAATGCGACAAAATCACCGGCGGAAAGCTAGAAGAGTCGCCCTTCGCGTTACCCTTTGCCAAGATGCCAGATAGCATTTCCGCTGCCGACCAGAAGCGTCTACGTGAGGAAGGTTTAGCCTTAGTCAAGGATAAGGTGAACCCAGCGTATGTAAAATTCACCAAGTTCGTGAAGAATGAATATGCTCCTAAGGGCCGTAGTGAACCCGGCATCTGGGCTTTGCCCGATGGCCAGGAGCGCTATGCCTTCCGAGTAAAGCAGAGTACGACCACGAACCTTACGCCGGGAGAGATTCATCAAATTGGATTGGCGCAGGTGCAGGAGATTGAAGCGAAGATGCTTGGCGTGGCTAAGCAGCTTGGCTATAACGACCTGAAGAGTTTTGGGAAGGCAACCAACGACAATCCGAAGGTGCATCCCAAGTCGCGCGAGGAGATACTGGACTTATACCGCAAGTATCTCGGCCAGATGGAGGCCAAGCTGCCCGACCTATTTGGTCGCCTGCCCAAAGCTAAGCTTGAAGTAAAACCCATAGAAGAGTTCAACGAGAAGGATGCCTCGACCCATTACAACCAACCGGCGCAAGACGGTTCGCGCCCCGGCTATGTGATGGTGAATACGGGCGATTTCACGCATCGCACCACGCTCGACGTGGAAACTACGGCTTATCATGAAGGTTTGCCGGGTCACCATATGCAGATTGCCATCGCGCAAGAAGTTACTGACCTTCCGCCGTTCCGCCAAAACGAGTATTACACGGCCTATACCGAAGGCTGGGCGCTTTACTCTGAGCGCTTAGGCAAGGAGCTTGGCTTTTTTCAAGACCCTTACAGTTACTACGGCCACTTACAGGATGATATGCTGCGAGCCATTCGCCTAGTAGTAGATACTGGCTTCCACTACAAGCATTGGAGCCGCGAGCAAGTCGTTAACTTCTTCCATGACCACTCGACGATTGACGAAGTGGAAGTGCAAAGCGAAACCGACCGCTATGCCTCATGGCCAGCGCAGGCGTTGGGTTACAAGATCGGTCAGCTGGAAATCCTCAAGCTGCGGGCTTATGCCAAGGCTGAACTCGGCGACAAGTTCGACATCCGCGGCTTCCACGATCAAGTATTGGGCGGCGGGGCGCTGCCGATGGACGTTCTCGGCGACCGCATCCACGAATGGGTGGCCACCCAGAAGGCCGCCAGGTAGCAAGTAGATAACAAGCAAGTAGCAAGAGAACGCAAGCCATCGCGTGCCCCATTCAGGCGTTGCCCTGGGTGGGGCTTTTTATGAGCCGCTGCCTCCCCTGTGGTTAAATCATCTTCATGCCCCTACGCATCTTTGCTACCTGCGACATCGGTCCCGCCCTCAACCGTTTACGCGACGCGGGCTACGAACTCGAAGTCTACCCGGAACCCGCGGCGCCGCCGAAAGCTGTCATCCTCGAGAAGATACGTTCCGGCATAAACGGCCTTATCTGCACCCTGCGCGATCGGCTCGACGAAGAAGTCTTCGCCGCCGCTGAGGCTACTGGCAAGCTCAAGGTGGTGGCACAAATGGCCGTTGGTGTAGACAACATTGACCGCGCAGCCGCCACCCGTCATGGCATCCCGTTCACCAATACGCCCGACGTGCTGACCGAAGCAACGGCCGAGTATGCGTTCTTTATTCTGGGTATGCTCGCCCGGCGCATGTGGAGTGCGGAGCACTTGACCCGCGACCTGCAGTGGGGCTACTGGCACCCTTCGCTGCCTTTTTTGGGCGACGAGGTGACGGGCAAGACCGTCGCCATCATCGGCACCGGCCGCATCGGCCTTGCCATGGCGCGCAAGTGTTCCGGCTTCGACATGAACATCCTATGCTTCAGCCCGAAGTCGCAGAACCAGAGGTTTGTGGCGGCGATTCAGCAGGAGATGGACCTGCGGCTCACCAACGGCATAGTCAGCCAGCCCCACTGGATCAGATACGCCAGCCTCGAGGAGTGTCTGGCGCAGGCTGACTTCGTCAGCCTCCACGTGCCGTTGCTGCGCGAAGGCGAAAGCGCCACGCCCACCTTCCATATGTTCAACCACAGGACGCTGCGCCAGATGAAGCCCACTGCTTACCTGATTAATACCGCGCGTGGCCCGGTGGTGGATGAAGACGCGTTGGCTCAGGCGCTGCGCGAACGTTGGATCGCCGGGGCTGGTCTCGATGTTTACGCCACGGAGCCTTTGCCGGCAGACTCGCCGCTGCGTGACCCTGCCATCGCCGACCGCTGTCGTCTGCTGCCGCATCATGGCAGTCAGGCCCAGCTTACCCGCCTAAGCCCGGATCCAGATCTTGGCATGGCTGGCCGCTGCGTGCAAGGCTTGCTCAACGTGCTGGAAGGGAACTACAGTGGCGATGTGACGCAGATGCCCTGGGTAGTGAATAAAGAAGTGGGTACCCACCGCGATTCTTAGGGTGCAATTAGCTTATTGATTGCTATTGTGTAGCCAATATGCGACTATTACGTAGGTGTTTAAGATATGTCCACCTTTGTTCCGCCATTTGTTGCTCTAGTCGCGGCTGCTCCCGGTGCAAAACCGGACCTTTTGGCGCACCGCGAATCCACTGCGCTGGGGTTTCCCGCGCTGGTGGAGGCGTTGACCGGCATTTTGGGCAAAAAGCTCACCGCGTACATCGGCTCGGCCAAGGACACGCGGGCTGTGGACCGCTGGATGGCCGGGTCGGGGCCGTATCGCGCACCGGAGCCGCGTTTGCGCTTTGCCTATCGCGTAGCCAAAACTCTGGCCGACCATGATGGCGCGCATGTGGCGCAGTCGTGGCTCACGGGACTGAATCCGGAACTGGACGACCGCACGCCGTTGCGCTTACTGCGCGAAGGCGACCTTGAGGCGGTCGGCCCGGAGATTCTTGGCGCGCTGCGTGCCTTTCTCGCGGGCGGATAGCCGCCAAGACATCGCGCTATGCAGCCTAAATCCCCACTCCATCGCATCGCTCGCGCGCCTGACCCCTGGGCTCCGCCGGATTGGGCCTTCGTCGGCGACGACGGCACCTTTGGCAACCGCTTTGACGATCCCGACTCCACTTACCGCGTGCTGTATGCGTCGTCGCAACGGCTGGGCTGCTTTCTGGAGACGCTGGCGCGATTTCGTCCTGACCCCAAGCTGGCCGCGGAACTTGCCGCCATCGCAGGCGACGATGACTTTCGCCCTTTGGGGAGCATCCCTGCAAGCTGGCTGACCAAGCGGCGCATCGGCACGGCAGTAGTGTCGGGCGACTTTGCGGATATCTGCTCAGCCCGCTGGCTTGGGAAGCTCCGTACACAATTGGCGCGCTACCTGCCGCAGCTCGGCCTAAGTGGTGCCGAAGTAGATGCGTCGTTGCTGCAACGCAGCGCACCGCGACGCCTTACTCAGTTAGTCTCTAGAATCGCTTTTGCGGCGGAGTTTCAGGGAGTTTTTTATCGCTCCAAATACGGCCACGACGTGGAAAATTGGGCGCTGTTTGAGCCGTTTGATCTGGCCCCGGGCAAGGCTCAAACCATTGTCAAAAACGACACCGACTTAGCCGAGGCAATGCGGATTCACGGACTAGAGCTGGCAGAGCGGCCCTGCTAAACAACAAACCGGCATTTCTGAGGCTGCCGGTTCTATCTGCTGAAACGATTATGTGAGGCAGTTAGGCACTGTTGCGCACCTGTTCCGCACCTGTTACGAACTGTTACGCACAATCCCAAGCCTGTCTAGTTGCCGTCTTTTCTCCGGCTCAGGGTCGGGCGATCATCGTCGGTATTGGTGTCGGTACCGCCGTTGGTCTTGTCAGCCGTAGAGGTGCGGCGCAGACTCGGCTTGTTCTTGTCCTTCGAGTCGGTCACCTTGCGGCGATTTTCCAATTGGGCCAAGCGCGACTTGATATCTTCAAACTCGCTGGTGGTCACCACATATTGGTCGCGCGCTGGCAGAATCTTCGCAATCTCTTCTTGCGAATGTTCAATGCGATCGGGCGTTTGCGGATGCGTGGAGAAAGCCTTGGCCAGCGAGCCTGGTTTCTTCTTTTCCTTGGCCTGCACCTTTTCAAAGAAGGTGATAAAGGCGTTGGGGTCGTAGCCAGACTTGTACATATACTGCAACCCTAGATAATCGGCTTCAGCCTCAAACTCGCGAGAGAAATGCAAAAAAGTGAGTGGCAGGCCGATGCTGGCAGCTTCGTAAAGGCCGTAGCCCAAACCGCCGCCCACAAAGATCAGCGGAATCGTGGCAAAGTTCGCCCACTGTGCCCGCGTCATTTGGCGGGTGCCATGGCGAGCAGCCACATGAGCAATTTCGTGCGCCATCACGCCAGCCAGTTCGGCTTCTTCGTCGGCAGCCAGAATCAGGCCGCTGTTTACGTAGAAATAGCCGCCCGGCAGCGCAAAGGCGTTGATTTCGTCTGAATCCACCACCTTGATGGTGAAGGGAACCTTTGCGTCAGAATTGCGCACCAGATTCTGCCCTATGCGGTTCACGTATTCGGTGACGACTGGATCCTGCACCAGTTTTAGCGTGGCTTCCACTTCTTGCGCATAGCCTTTGCCCATGCGAATTTCAGAGTCCAGCGAGTACCAGTTGCCCAGTCCGCGCTTACCCATGTTGCGGTTGCCAATGGCATCCACATCGTCGCGGCTACCCTGCTTCACGTTCGGGGTTGCCTGCGTCGGCTCGACTGGATCGTGCGTCGGAAGCGCAGGCGGGGGAGGCTGTGCCGCCGTATCCTGAGCCTTGTCGGCGTCGCCTGTTTTGTCACTTGTCTTGTCGCTTGTCTTGTCGTGCAGCGTCGGCATCTTGGCGGCGGGTGGCGCGGGCGCTTCGCTAGTGACGGTCGTCTTACCAATCGTCGGCACATCGGCGGACTGATCTGTCGCAGCAGGAGTCGCAGCAGGAGTTGCAGCAGGAGTCGCAGCCGGTGCCTGCTTCGTCGCCGGGGCGTTCGAGGAGCTGTTCGACGGCGCATTCTGTGCGATTGCCGCAAAGCTCACCGTCAGGACAAACGCTGCCGCCAGCATCAGCTTAGAAAGTTGCATTTTAGAAAGTTCAACTTGAGAAAGTTTCACTGGCCACCTCAATCTCGTCCCGATTATACGCCCGCCCGCAACACACAAATGCCACGCCTTGCGAAAGACACCCCGCCTTTTGTTGGACGCAAGCAGCCCCCCAAGGGTTGCAGGGAATTGTTGGGGACAGAGCACTTTGTGTTTGGCGCGCCTGGTCGGGGAGTCCACGCGATCCGCAAACCGCCTAAGCCCATGCTGCCCTTGAACTCGCTCACCCGCGCGGCGTACCATTGCCGCGATTCCTTTCAATTCGATCTTCCGGAGCTTCTGATGCTCAACCGCCGTCATTTTTTTTATTCTTCTGCCGCTGCCGCCGCCGGACTTTCATTCAGTGCGCTCACTACGCTCACGCCGGAGTCGGTTCATGCCGCAAGTGAAGAGCTGGCTTGCCACCTGCCCACCGCGCTGCCCGACCCGGCGCTTTACACTACAGACGAAAGCGCCTACTGGGCCGCCATGCGCACGCTGTTTGTGATTCCGGCAGACACTGCGTACCTCAACAACGGGACTGTCGGCTCCAGTCCCACGCCCGTGCTGCAGGCCGTTTTCGACTCATACTTCGAGTGCGAACGGCTCAGCCAGACGGATCCCGAGGACTATCCCATCTGGGGCTACGGCCCCTTCAACAAGTATCGCGACCCGCTCGCTGCCTTTATCGGTTGTACCCGCGACGAGCTTGCCATCACCCGCAACGCCACCGAATCCAATAGCTACATTGCCAATGGCCTTGACTTCAAGTCCGGTGACGAAGTCCTCATGACCGATCAGGAACATCCCGGCGGAGAGCATCCGTTTAACGTCCGCGCCAAGCGCGCGGGCATCGTCGTCAAGAAGATCAAACTCAACCTGCCAGTGAAAAACGCCGCCGAAGTGCTTAACGCCTTCAACGACGCGGTGACGCCGCGCACCAAGCTAATTTTCTTCAGCCACATCACTACCGTAACCGGCGTGGTGCTACCAGCGAAAGAGATTTGTGCGCTCGCCCGCAGCAAGGGCATTCTCTCGGCTGTGGATGGAGCGCATGTCACTGGTATGTTGAAGCTCAATGTCCACGACATTGGCTGCGACTTTTATACCTCCAGTCCGCATAAGTGGCTGCAAGCGCCAAAGGGTTCGGGCTACCTGTATATTCGCGACGAAGTGATTGACCGGCTTTGGAACACCATCGTTACTGAAGGTTGGGACGAGCCCCAGCGCCGCGCTGGCCGCTTCCAGCAAATTGGCAGCTCCAATGTGCCGGTGATTGCGGGGATGAAGGCCGCCGTGGAAATGGCGACGGCGATAGGTATGGATCGCATTGAAAAGCGCCATCGCACGATGGCGGACTACTTACTTACGCAGCTACAAAATCGCGGTGTGGAAAGCTGGACTTCGCCTGACCCCGCGCTGCGCGGCGGCATCATCACCGTGAATGCCACGCCCATTATTCGCACCGAGATCGAAGCCTGGCTGTGGAAGGAAAAGAAGATACGTATCCGCGGCGGCATCCCGCCCAGCAAGTTGCGGCTGTCAACCCCCTACTACGTGCAGAAGGCAGACCTAGATCGCTTTCTAGCCGCGTTTGACGAATACCGGAAGCTCAAGCATTTGTAGGTCAAGCGGGCGGGCGGCGCCGGCCAGACTCTGGCTCGCCGCGTCCTCAGGAACTTGCGGCGGCGGGCCACCCGGTTGCGGCCGGGCCGGCGTCCCGGCTTGCGGACTCGATGCCCCCGCCCGCGCGTTCTTCGCCACCCACGGCTTCGCGGTGCGCGCCTTGCGTACCGATAACGGATCAAGTTATCGATCAAAGCAGTTCGCCGCTGCCTGCCAGAAACTCGACATCGGCCACCGGTGCACCCGGCCCTACACTCCCCGAACTAACGGGAAAGCAGAACGTTTCATCCAGACTGCGTTGCGCGAGTGGGCTTACGCAAGACACTGGCAGGACTCCGCAGAAAGAAATGCTTGCCAGAAGCCTTGGAACGATTACTACAACTATAAGCGCCCTCATGGTAGCCTCAGCTATAAGCCGCCCATCAGCCGCTCCTGCAGTGGAACAACCTCTTGACCATCTACAGCCACTCGCCGTCTTAAAGCCATGACTTCCGCAGGAAAGGTACAGTCATTGATATTCCGCGCCTTAATCATGATAATATCTGTCATTGCGTCAGGTACGTAAGCAGTCTTGGTTGCGCTGTCTAGCGCTGGAAGGTGGTTTGGATGATGGGTCATAGGTATGTGGCTGCTTTGCTCCGCAGATTTGCTTTGGCGATGATTGCGCTACTCATTGTCCTAGTGCCTGCGTACGCCCAGCGCAGTGACGATGGTGCTGCCGCTGCCGGTTGTCTCGGCTGTGGTTCTTTCTTTGTTTTCTTGATCGTCGCAGTCATCGCGCTAAACATCGCCTTGCTCGTGTGGGTGGCTCGTGACGCAAAAGCTCGAGGCATGGATAGTGCCGTGCTATGGATGATCCTTGTGATGTGCACAGGCCTGATCGGCCTGCTGATCTATATGTTTTCACGACCGCAGGGCAATGTAGTGCAGTGCGCCAATTGTGGCAACAAACGTCTCCAGGCTGGCGTCAAGTGTCCGCATTGCGGAGCCGCCTAGGTTTTTGGCTCACACTCGGGGTCACGGGGTTGGTGTTCGTCGCAGTGATATTGACTGCGACGGATCTAGCCCAACCACCTGACCATCAGGTTGCGGTGCGCCTGTACGTCGCTGCCATCGACTGCTACCAGTCGTATGGACGGCCCCTGACCCGTCGATTCGTGCGCTGCCGCTTCCAGCCAACTTGTTCCGAATATTCTAAGATGGTGGTTTCGCGCTTCGGCATTATTCGCGGCCTCTCGCTCACAAGCCGTCGAGTGCTTTCCTGTACGCGCGCTGTTCCGCTTGGTACCGTTGACCCACCTCCGGCACAGTAAACTGGACTGGGCGTCACGTCTTCTCTGGGGCCAAGCAATCCAAGACTCGCTTCGAACGTATTGCCAGATGCATGCCGCGTATCTTTGCTGGCAAGGGTTTGCTGGAGTAATTCCGCCCGCCTGCAATATTTCTTCTCGTGTTCCGTCTTCACCTGTGGATGCCTGAACGTGTGCAACTCGCGATACACGGCGTGGCGGATGCGCCAATCGTGCTGCGCCCGGCTCCTGTGCAAGGCGCACCGACTATGCCCGACAACGACCGCCAACTCGCCGAGATTGTCGCTAGAGAGGGTTCCCGCCTGCGCAACTTCATCCGCGCACGTGTGCCTGACCCCGCCGATGCCGAGGACATCGTGCAGGACGTGTTTTACAAACTGGTGGAAGCCAACCGTATGCTGGTGCCGATTGACCACATTACCGGATGGCTCTTTCAGGTTGCCCGCAACCGCATTACCGACCTCTTTCGCAAAAAGAAGCCGGAGAACTTTAGCGATGTTGCCTTCGAGGACGATGAAGGTGAGATGTCGCACTTCGAAGACTTTCTGCCCTCGCCCGATGCCGGACCCGAGGCACTCTACCTGCGCAGTCTGCTGCTGGATGAACTGGACGCCGCGTTGGGGGAGTTGCCCGCCGAGCAGCGCGACATATTTCTTGCGCACGAGATCGAGGGCCGCAGCTTCAAAGCTCTCGCCGCCGAAAGCGGCGTGAACCTTAACACTCTTTTGGCTCGCAAGCGCTACGCAGTGCTCCACCTGCGCCATCGCCTGCGCGCCACTTACAACGCTCTCTACGCTATTGACGACCAAAAAAGTGAGGAATAGTGATGCAGAAGAAATGGATCTGGTTTGTGCCCGCCGCAATCTTGGGCGGCATCGTCTTCATGGCCTTCGGCGGATTTGCCGTGCAGTGGCTGTGGAACTGGCTGCTGCCGCCCCTGTTCGGGTGGCATCTTGTTACTTTCTGGCAGGCACTGGGAATGCTCTTGCTCTGCCGGATTTTATTCGGTGGACTGGGCCGCCACGGGGGAGGTAAGCACCGCTGGGGCGGGGAGCGTCGCGATCGCAAAGGCGACTGCGACTCGCGGACGCCTGAAGAGCGCCAGCAAATGCGCGAGCAATTTCGCGAGCGTTTGCGCAAGCGCTGGGGTGGCCACCAACCCGGCCACCAGCCCGGCCCCCCGCCCAGTACAGAACCCAAGACGCCGTAATTCTCACAACCCCGCAAACTGTGCCCCCCGCCCCGGCCCGCCCCACTGAAGATCGTGCGGCGGGGGGCGGGGCACTGCCAGCGTCAAAACCTCCATTCCCGCACCAGCGTGAGCGCCGAATTCCGGAAAACGCACTCAGTAGTACTACGTCAATGACAGATGCTCGCTTCTGAGCTTATACTCTCCGCTGACGGGCTTCTCCCCCCTGCCTTTGTAGCCAAATTCTTCTGTCGGGAAAGAAAGTGTTTATCATGAAAACAAGCAGATTCGCTCTTCTAGGCATCGTCGCGGCTTCGCTTCTGCTCGCGATCACCGCCACTGCGCAGCAGACCCAACCCAAGTCGTTCAACACAGTGCCCGTTCCTATGGCCAGTCGCAGCTTGCTGCGCTACGTGCCACCCGCAGTGGGTATCGGCCCCAACATCAACGTCACTAACAAAACTGGCGCCCAAAGCGAAACCAGCAATGCTGTGGATCCACTCAACCCCGCGCATCTGCTCTATAGCGTGAATGACCTCGGTGCTTCCACCGGAGCCGGGGCGGTGGTATACGAGTCTTTCGACAGTGGTGCTACCTTTACCGCCACCAACGTCAACCCCAGCGGCTTCTGTTACGACACTTGGCTTTCCTTCAACAACAATGGCGACGCATTCATGTCGTACGAATGCTCTGACCAGCGCATTGCCTATAAAAAGGCGGGCACTTCCACCTGGACTTCCACCACTCTGAGCATCGCGGGCAGCTTCCCCGACCGCGACATGGTCGCCGTGGATCGTACCGCGACCAGCTCTTTTGCTGGCAGCGTGTACATCGGCTATGACGACAATGGATCGGGCAATACACCCTATGTGCTGTATTCCCGCGACGGTTTCACCAATTGGAAGCGCAGTGCCGCCATCCCGCACGTCAACGCCACCATCGGCGTCAACGTCACCGTGGGCACCGACGGCACGGTCTTTGCGTGCTGGGAAGATTACAGTGGCAAGAAGATCTACTGCTCCACTTCCCATGACGGTGGTGCCACGTTTGGTGCAGCCGTTGCCGTCACCACCTATCGCCTGAACACAACAGGGTTCTTCGTTTCCATTCCGCCGCAGAGCTCGCGCGGGATTCTGCCTTTCCCCATGACAGCTACGGCGCCCACAGGCACCAGCCACGCCGGCCGCGTCTATGTCTCGTACCTCGACAAGGACCCGGTAGGGGCCAACACCAACGTGTACGTTCGCTCTACCGATGACGGGGGCGCCACTTTCTCCGCCGAAACCAAAGTCAACGACGACACCACCAGCTCTTACCACTTCCACCAGCAGGTTCAGGTGGATAAGCTCGGCAATGTCGGCGTCAGTTTCTATGACACCCGCCGCGATGCCACCAACAAAAAGACCGACCGCTACTTCAGCATGTCGGCCGACGGAGGCACCACCTACCGCCGCAACCTGCGCGTCACCACCGCCCAGTCCGACGAAACCACCACCGGCTTCGACGCCAACCAGTACGGCGACTATGCTGGCATGGGCGTGGACACCACCGGCAAGTTCTGGCTCTCTTGGACCGACTCCCGCAAAGTGGGAGCGATTAAGGAAGACATGTTCGGTGACTACGTAGCGATTAAGTAGGAAGGCACCAAACCAGCAGTTCAAACCAGAAAGCCCACAGGCCATGCCTGTGGGCTTTCGACTGTTACCGCCCCAGAGCGCTCAGGGGGCGGGTCATAAGCGCTCAGAGCGATAAAAATAGAGGTCTAACCTTTCGGATAGACCCTCTGCAAATTGGATAGCGTAGAGTGGACGCTACCCGATCCGTTGCCAAGGGCCGTGGCGTCGCAGGCCACAATCAAAGGCCGGGCACACGCTACTTGAGTGCGATGCGGTCACCCGCCGTGGCGTTTACATATTGGGAGCGTTGCGCATGCTGGGTTTGGTGCACGCGCTGCTGTTGCCGCATCTGGCGCGGCGAAAGCACCTTCATCGCACTCCAGTCATAGGGCAGTTCGCGGCTGCAATCGAGACACACCACGTAAGTGCCTGTAAATACAGCAGCTTCGGAATGCATTATGCCGGGGCGAACCGTCCTCGGAAAACTGTAGTGGTGATGCGCGCAACCAAAAACCTCAGAGAAAAAATGGGTCATATTCGTACATCCCTCTGGACTCGACTTCCGGTGGAACCGGAGCGAATCCCGTTGTGGATCCCTTTGTGAATCTGTTGGTGAATCCGTTTCGCGGGTAAATTCCCGCTTGCATACTGATCTGCTTAGGCCTACTTCTTAGATTCGGTAGCAGAAGGAACGGTTCCCGCCACGGGGTTCGAATCACTGCACTCTGTGTTAGCAAGTCTGGCTCCAAAACGGGAATCGCGAAGCCCTGTGCTAATCCGTTTTTCCACAAAATCTAGCTAAGTGATTGAAATAAATAGAGTTCTAGGCGGCAAGGCGCGAGGTTTAGACCGGAGCGGTACGGCAGGTGGAGCGCTGGGTGCAAAGCAGGTGGAAAGATGATCCTGTAAACGCTAGTGCGAGTGTTGGGGAGGAGCGTCACCCTCGGGCAGTTCATCCTCCGCCTCCGAAGTTACCGACGCCGACGCCGCTCCCGAGCAAGGCGACTTTTTGGAGCCTCTGCATTTATCCATGATAGCGGCGCGGAGCTTGCTAGCTAGTTCCACTGGCAACTCGTAGAGCTTGGAGTCGCGATAAATCTCGATGGTCTTTTTGGTGGTGTCATGAACCACATGGCAGTCGTGACACCAGGTGAGGTGCTCCTCCAGCTCGGATTGTGTACGGGCGTCGAGGGCGCCGTCGAGATAGTTAGTGAGTTCCTGGAGGAATTGCTTGCACTTCACGAGGTGGCTTCTCCTAACGTTCGCTTCTTAAAATAGCGGCTCAGGCGTTCCCGCAGTTGCAGGCGCGCGCGGAGCAACCTTGACTTGACTGCCGGGATGCTCAGTTCGAGCGCATCAGCAGTTTCCTCGGTCGAAAGTCCTTCCACATCGCGCAATACAAACACGGTGCGGAACCCGGGGGGCAAACCTTGAATCGTTTTAGTCAGAATTTCTTTGAGCTCTGCCTGACCGTACTGCTGTTCCGGGTTCGGACTCCAGTCCGCAACTTCGCGGGGTACCGATTCTTCACCCAATTGAATATCTTCATCGAGCGAGACAAAGCGCTCCGGCTTGCGCTTGCGCAGCTTCATTAGCGCTTCGTTCACGGCGATGCGCACCAGCCACGTGTAAAACTTCGAGTTGCCTTGAAACCGGTCGAGATTCCGGTAAGCCTTCAAAAAGGCTTCCTGAACCACATCCTCGGCATCCTCGCGGTTCTGCGTAATGTGATTGGCGATCCGGAATACGTTCCGGTCATAACGCCGGACTAGCTCTTCAAACGCAGCGTCGTCCCCACCTTTTGCGGCGTGTACGAGCGCCAGTTCCTCACTGGCAGGTCCGGTCACAATCGGTTGGATGGCACCCATAAGGCTTTCGATTCAGGAATTTAAAAGTGCAAACCTCTATTGTACAGCGCGTAGTGTTAACGATTGCGGCACCTCGCCGTGCGCCGCTCATGGGGAAACCATTGCAGCTCGCCCGCGCGACTCTACAATCAATCTTTACCATGAAATTTGCACGGCGAATTTGCGTAGTGAAGATGCTGCGCTGGAGAAGTCTGGATGTTTGATGCTAGGGCAATTCGATTTTCGCAATGGGACAAACGTGGCGGCTTGCCTCGCTTGCCACTTTGGCCACTTTGCCGACGGCAAGTTGTGCGGGCGAAGATAGCCAGCCTCGCCGCACTGATGCTGGCAAGTGGACTCCTATCGCTTGCCGCGGCAGGGCAAGGCAGTGGCGCGGTCCCCCCGATCCCCACGAACCCCACGAACCCCACAAAGACCGGGGCTCCCAGTCCAAGTGCGGCCAACCGGCCTGCTGGCACGTCCAGGAAATCCACGGCAACGAAAGGGAAGATCTCAGCCGGGCGCAAGCCGACGCACGCCAAGCATAGCCACAAGCGGGCATCCGCAATGCGGATGAAGAAGATTGCCCGCGCATTTGTCGCTTCTAACGAGCTAAAACCCATGGCGCGGCAGTTGCTGGAAACCCGCAGCAAGGCAGCGTACGCAGGCGTGGAAGCATTTGCGGCTCGGCATCCCCAAGATGATGCGGGTGCCATGGCCAATCTGGTGCTAGGCTACGCGCACTTGCAAGATAAGCAATATGACGCAGCGAGCGTTGCGTTGGCAAGGGCGCACCAGCGTGACGCTGAACTCGCCGATTACTCAGCTTACTTTCTGGCGCAGACTTATTCGGAGTCGCAAGACTACGCGAAGGCTCAAGCGACGGTAAAGGATTTTGCTGCGAAGTATCCGGATTCACTGTTCCATCGCGAAGCCAATGTACTAAATGCCCGTGCCGCGCTGGAGCTTGGTAAGCCGCAGTTTGCGATCGCTCTGCTCGCTAAGTATCCGGCGGAAGAACGTGCGGGCGAGAGCTTACTCCTAGGGCGAGCGTATCTAGCGGCAGGGCTAAATGACAAAGCGAATGCGGTGTTGCGGCGGGTGTATTACACCATGCCAACTTCTGCCGAGGCAGACCAGGCGGGAAGCCTGTTGACCAAGTCAGGTGACGTGGCCGCAACCGTTGCCGAGCGCAAGGCGCGTGCCGATGGGTTACTGCACGGTAAACGCTACGACCAGGCTGCCCGTGAGTATCGCTTCGTGGTGACCGAATCAGCAGACGCAGCGCGGCCCGCAGCGGAGTTGGCACTGGGCGAAGCTTTGCGCAAGGCTGGTAAGTACAAAGAAGCACGGGACGCGCTCGAGCAGATTCCAGATGCGGCGAGTGCGGGGCTTCGGGCGCAGAAGCTATATCAGCAAATGGAGATAGCCCGGTCGCTCGATGAAGGGCCAACCGTGCTGGCAAAGGATACCGACCTGCGTGTGAATGCACCGGGGACAACGTCGCTAGAAGAAGCTCTATTCTCCACAGCGAATTACTACTTACTCAAAGACGACCGTGCGGCTGCCGCCCGTTACTATCGGGAAGTGTACGAGCTGTTTCCGCATGGCAGCCACGGATCATACGCTCATTGGAAGGCAGCGTGGCTGGCGTACCGCGAGGGTAAGCAGTCCGAGGCCAGTGCCCAAATGGAAGAGCATATCCAAGTGTACGGCGCTTCGCCCGAGACTCCGGCTGCCCTTTATTGGCGCGCGCGGCTGGCAGAAGACGAAAGCGATTTGTTGAAAGCGCACGCCTTCCTGCGCAAGCTAGCCGATCGGTACCAGAATTACTATTACGGCGAACAAGCCCGGCGGGAGTTAGACCGCTTGCAGATACAAGGAACTCCGCAGCCTTACGCGGTGCTACAGAAGGTTCCCCCGGCCCCGACGCCCCCGGATTTGAGTATTGGCGAGCCGCCACCGACGGACAGTTTGCGCTTGCAGCGAGCCCATCTGCTAGAAAATGCTGGTTTGGTGGAGTTTGCAGTGAAGGAATTGAACAGCGAGGCGGAGTCGTTCGCGGGTAACTGGTTCACACTGGAAAGCGCACGGCTCTTCGCCGATAGCGGCCGATATGACCGATCTATTGAGACTATGAAGCGCGCATTGCCGGGCTACTTTACCTATGAGGCGGATGCCATTGACCGTAAGTATTGGGAGTTACTGTTTCCACGTCCCTATTGGGACGCCTTGCAGAAGAGTGCTGGTGACAATGGCTTGGATGCCTACCTAGTTGCCTCGCTAATTCGGCAGGAGAGCGAATTTTATGCGGCAGCGGTCTCTAAGGCAAATGCTATCGGTTTGATGCAGATGCTCCCCGGCACGGGTAAGCAGACCGCGCACACTCTGGGATTGAAGAACTACACTCCAGACCAGTTATATCAACCGGCTACCAATCTGCAGTTAGGTACTCACTACTTCAAGAGTATTCTAGAACATTTTAATGGGAATGTGGAGTTCTCTCTGGCAGCCTATAACGCTGGACCGGAGCGGGTAGAGCAGTGGAAAACGAGCCTGAAGTTCAAGGATGCGCAGGAGTTTGTGGAGTCTATTCCATTCACGGAAACGCGGGAGTATGTGCAGGCGATTCTGCGGAATGTGGGTGTGTATCGAAGGCTCTACGGTAAGTAATGCTAGCTTCCGGCAGCGACACCGGACTCAGAACGCAAACTTTTTGTTTCTTATTTCTTCCCGTGCGCGACCGCCCTGACAATTACTGGCACGGAGTCGCGCTGCCCCGCCTAGCTGACGCCTTCCGCATGCGGGTGAGGCTTAACGAAGAGTAATTCGTACATGAGTAAACCCGCGCCAACCACAATCGCACTATCGGCCAAATTGAAGGCCCAATAGTCGTAGCGTCGGCCGCTGATGCGAATGTAGAAGTCGAGAAAATCCACAACAGAGCCGTTGAGAATGCGATCCCACAGGTTGCCAACAGCACCGCCGACAATAAGTGCCAGTCCTAAGCCCGCAATGGAGCTAAACTGCGCGCGCACGAAGATATAGCATACCACAGCGAGAGCAATCAGCGAGACGCTAATCAGAAGCCATAACTTAACTGGCGAGGGCTCTTGCGTAAAGATGCCAAACGCCGCGCCTCGATTTTCGAGATGGACTAAGTGGAAGAAGCCAGGGACGACAACCCGTTCCTGCCAGGGAGCTATGGTGTGCACGATCCAAAGCTTGCTGATGCGGTCTGCCACCACGACGCCGAGCGAAAGTAAGAGGAGCGAGAGGCGGAATGTTAGGCTGCGGATCATGGAGTTAGTGTGGCCTCTCAACTTGCTTACTCGTAAAAACTATTCATCTTACCTGCATCAACAAAATACGCAGATTAAAGTAGGTCACCATTTTATTGTGTGCGCACCGGAGCTAGGCTCCGGCGACGGCCTCCAGTTCGTGAAGAACTGGAATACAGCGCTCGCAGGCAGTTGGGTAAACGGCATCGTCTCCAACGTGCGTAGAGTAATTCCAGCAGCGCTCGCACTTTGAGCCTTCCGCCTTGGTTACGCCCACATTCTGCAATGCCGATCCGGCAGGCGCAGCGTCGGCCCTTGTTAGTTGTACTCCTGACACGATAAAGAGATAGCGCAACTCTGGTTGGTAACGTGCGAGCAGCGAATACGCCGGCTCGGGCGCAGCGATGGTGATATGGGCTTCCAAACTACCACCAATCTCCTTCGCTGCGCGGGCGGTTTCTAGCGACTTCATCACTTCATCGCGTACCTTTAGCAAGCCCTCCCAGTCGGCTAAGAAGGAGGGAGAAACCGGTGACGACGCGAAGCCCATCACGTCGGCGGGAAAACCGCGTCGTGGAAACTCGCACAAGTGAACACTGCCCGGAGCACCGGAGGCTTTCGGCAGATAGTCCCATACTTCTTCGCAAGTAAAACTAAGGACTGGTGCAAGTAACTTAACAAGGGTTTGACCAATCCGCCAGATCGCGGTTTGCGCACTACGCCTGCCGGCGGAGCCGGGAGCTTGCGTGTAGAGGCGATCCTTCAGCACGTCGAAGTACATGGCGCTAAGATCAACTACGCAGAAGGTTGCCATGCGCTGATAGATCTTATGGAAAGCAAACTCGGAATACCATTGCTGCACTTTCTCCGACAGTTGGTAGGTCTGGTGGAGCATGAACTGGTCAATGCTCTCCATCTCGTCAAAGGGCACAAGGTGACGGGCCGGGTCGAAGCTGGCGGCGTCAGGATGGCTCGGGTTGCCTAAGTTGCCAAGAATGTAGCGAAAGGTATTGCGAATCTTGCGGTAGTTATCCGAAACACGCTGCATCAGGTGTTCTGAGCAGGTCACGTCTTCGCGGAAGTCTACTGAACAAACCCAGAGGCGGACGATTTCCGCACCGAGGCGCTCGGCAATATCTACCGGATCAACTACATTGCCGAGTGATTTCGATTGCGCGCGGCCCTGCTCGTCGAGCGTCCAGCCATTCGTGGCGACACTACGATAAGGGGAGGCGTGGCGGTCGCCGACCGCGCATAGCAACGACGAGTGGAACCAGCCGCGATACTGGTCTCCGCCTTCAAGGTATAAGTCGGCGGGCCATGGAATGCGACTACTGTGGCCCAATACTGCCGCCTGGCTGCTGCCGGATTCGAACCACACATCAATAATATCCATCTCGCGGCGGAAGCTAGTTTCTTGGCACTTAGGACACTTAGCTCCGGCGGCGAGAGCGGCGTTGGCGGCGTCGGTGTACCAGACGTCCACGCCATGCTGGCTGACTAACTCAAGTACTCGCGCATTGGTGGCAGCGTCATGTAGCGGCGCATTGCAGCCTTCGCACAAAAAAACGGCAATGGGCACGCCCCACAGGCGCTGGCGACTAATGCACCAGTCAGGACGATTCGCCACCATGTTCGCGATCCGCTCTTCGCCCCAAGCGGGGTCCCACTTGACGTGGTTCTTGATCGCACTGAGCGCAACCGAACGCAGAGTACCACCCGATTCCGTTTCAGCACCATCGAGCTTGGCATCCATGGCGATAAACCACTGCTCGGTGGCGCGGAAGATGACGGGCTTATGGCAGCGCCAGCAATGGGGATAGGAGTGTTGAATCTTATCCGTTTGCAACAGCGCCCCATGCTGGCGCAGTAACTCGATGATGATGGGGTTCGCTTCAAATACTTTCTTGCCATCGTACTGCGGCAAGCCGTTCAGTAAGCGGCCCGCGGCGTCCACATTGCATGTTAGGTCTAGACAGTACTTGACGCCGGTAAAGAAGTCGTCTGCACCATGGGCGGGAGCGGTGTGCACCACGCCCGTTCCGGTATCCATGGTGACATAGTTACCAAGCACGCCGAGTATCTTACGCTCAGCCAGAAACGGATGCTGGAAGTTAAGATTCTCAAGCTGAGCACCAAAGAAACCATCTACGCGCGAAGTACGCGGGCCACCAAGAACACCAAGCCCTTCCACGGCATCCGCCAGCTCGGCAGCAACAATGTAATATAAGCCGTCACGTTCAAGAGCAACATACTCAGCTTTGGCGTTGAAGGCAACGGCCATGGACGCGGGCAGGGTCCACGGCGTAGTAGTCCAGATGATGGTGTAGACTTCCTTGCCAGCCAATGCTGGGTGTACTTTGGCACCATCGTCGAGTAGCTTATAGCGAACATACACCGTGGGGCTGGTGTGGTTTTCATACTCAATTTCAGCCTCAGCCAGCGCGGTACGATCGTGGATGCACCAATAAGTCGAGCGCAGACCCTTGTAACATGCTTCCTGCTCAAAAAAGCGGTACAGCACTTTTAACACGGCCGCTTCGTACTGCGGCGTCATGGTCGAGTATGGATTCTGCCAGTCGCCGAAGATGCCGAGGCGTTTGAACTGAGCGCGTTGCATTTCCAGAAACTTCTGTGCGTTGTCGGTGCACGCTTTGCGAAATTCAAGTGCGCTCATGTGTTGCTTTTTGCCGCCGAGCGCTTTCTCTACATTTAGCTCAATGGGCAGGCCGTGGCAGTCCCACCCGGGGACGTACGGTGCGTCGTAGCCAAGCATGGTGCGCGACTTGACGATGAAGTCTTTGAGCGACTTGTTGAGCGCGTGGCCCAGATGGATGGGGCCGTTGGCATAGGGTGGACCATCATGCAGCACGTAGAGCGGACGCCCGGCTCGGGCTTCGCGGATGAGGCCGTAGATGTCCATTTCCTCCCAGCGAGCCAGCGTTTTAGGCTCGTTGGCAGGCAGGTTTGCCTTCATGGGGAAGTCGGTTTTGGGCAGGTTGATGGTGCTCTTCAGGTCCAGCGACACGAAAGGCGGCTCCAGTGTTGGGAATCTTCTTATTATAGCGAGGCGGGGGGAAAACCCTATTCACCACGGAGGCACGGAGGCACAGCGAGAAGCAGGGTTGGAGATTGCTATTTTGCGGGCGCGATGCAGTTCAGTTTGAATTCGAGGGTGATGGGAAGGGTTTGGCCAGCGGCAGATGTGGGGAGGCGCCATTGGGCAACTTGGGCCTCGGTGGTCTTTGCGAGGATGGGATGGCCGTTGACCAGTTTGAAGGCTATGACTTTGCCGGAGGAATCAGGAGTCACAGTAAAAGAGACGTGGCCTTCAATACGGGCTGCACGGGCGATTGGCGGATACTTCATGGCCGCTATCACATCCGGTGGAACGTTGCCCGAGACGAGCTTGATGCTTGGGGTTGGAGTGACTTGCTGCGCAGCGCGATACAAAGCAGACAGCCTGAAGGATGGATCCACGTTGGGAAATAGATCATCGTACTTGCCAGCCGCGACAGCGGCGGCATCCGGCGAGGTTGGAGGTGGCGCGGCTTGTGGCTCGGAGAAGTCGAACATCGGTTTATCCAGAACACCTTTCCCCAAGTGGCTGTCTATTCGAGTGAGGGTGCGCATCACCCAGCTCGTATTTTCCGGTGTGTTCGCGCTGGGATCGAACAGGTCACGGTCAAGGATGTCGGCCTGAAGAGTGCGGGTCTGAGCACCACACTGAATGCGTAGGGACACCTCGATGGAGCTAAACACGAGTCCATGCTTTCGGCGCTGCAATTCGTGGTTAAGCTGCTTCTCGGGGATGGCGCAAGGATTCTTGTTTTCGAGCAAACCGGCGAGTGACTCTGTCGTCTGCGCGGTAGCGACCTCCGCCTTCGCCGGATCGTAGCACACGCTATGGCCGGGTTGAAGAGTAATCCGTTCTATCGAGGTTCCATCAGGCGCGGAACGCACGAACAGCACTTCATAAACGATTAGGGGGCCGTTGTCGAAAAAGGTGTGGCGGGCGATGATCAGTTGATCGGGCAGCGGGGTCGGCGCGTGGTCTTTGGCGAACATGGTTGCCGCCAGTGCCAGTGGGAGCACGAGAGCTAGTGCGCGGCGCATGGGGGCATGATACCACCGCCCAGGGGAAACAAGGCCCCCCGCTACGGTCGAGAAGGCGCGGGAAATTACGTCGGGGGCTGAGGCCCAATATTTCGGGGCTTGTGACGCGGGCTCGCTCGTTCTACCTACCGCGTGGTGGCTCCGCGCGCGGTATCGGAGCGCTTCGGAGCTTCGATCCGACTGGATGGACTGGACGGGCGGTGAGGCCCGTCCCCAAACGAGCCCGCCGCTGGCGCCTTGTCGGGCCATCTGCTTACATGGCAGCAGCGGCGGACTTTGCCTTGAGGGTGGTGGTGTTCGGTTTCCACAATGGATACACTGCTTTAAGCAACTTGGGGCGGGGTTTTGTCATCCGATGATGTAAGGCTCAGTGTGGCGTTTTGCACACAGGGGGTTATTCGGGGGATTTGCAGATGGCGGCTGGGCAAGAGGGTGACAAGAAGGAGATTCGCGGCGCCGCGACGCTGGCCGCGCAGGGCGGCTCCGGTGCGGGAGATGTTGCCAGCGAAACAGCGGCGGCAACAGCGGCGGCAAGTGTGACGTCAAGTGTTGCGTCGGAAGCAACCTCAGATGGCGCGCTGAATACAGGCATCTGGAGCGCCTTGGCGGCGGATACCAAAGTTGATCTCCAGCAAGCTGCGCCGAATAAGCCAAAAGACGAGATAGGTGCCGGAGTGTGGGGCGCGCTGGCAGCAAGTGCTGCGTCTACGGTGGCAGAAGTAGCTGTGCCGTCAGACCCCGCGCCACCAGTTCCATTGCCAGTTGCGGCAAAGGTACAGACTGTGCCGTCCAATAGGGTTCCCGTCGCTCCCGCCCCGGCTGCAGTCGCTCGGGTGGCGGTGGCAAAGGTAGCCACAGCAGCAAGTGCTACTCCGGCGGCAACCGACTCCAAAGCTGCCGGCCCGCAGTTCCTAGTCGCGGAAAGCTTGAACCGTCCGCTGTGGAAGTCGCTGTTTTTCAACGTAAAAGATGCACTGTTTCCACCGAAGCAAGCGCCGCTGATTTTGACTTCGCGACCGCTCGACCCTAGCGAGCAGCGGTTCACGCTGGAAGAAAAATCCACGATTGCGTCGCTGCTGTCGGGCATCAAGGGCGTAATGAACCCCGAAAAGCAAGCGCCGCTGGTGCTGACCTCTAAGCCGGTCGGCGCGGGCGAACAGCGCTTTACGGTGGAGCAGCCATCGCTGATCGCCTCTCTGGTGGCGGGTGTCAAGGGGTTGTTCGCGCCTCCTCCTCCGCCGCTGGTACTGACTTCGCGTCCAGTGGCAGCAGGAGAAGAGCACTTTACTGTCGAGCAGCCGGGATTGATCGCGTCGCTCGTGGCTGGGGTGAAGGGCATTTTTGCGCCAGCACCGCCGCCGCTGGTGTTGACGTCGAAGCCGGTGGAAGTGAAGAAGCTATGGGGCTTTTACGACCATAGCTGGCAAGGCGCGATGGTGTCTGTGGGCGTGCACGTACTGGCGATTGCCGCCGTGCTCGCATTCTTCTTGTGGCCGCGTTCCCTCAAGATCAAGCCGGCGTTGCAGGATTCGGAGAATTTGGGCAATGTGACGCTTACGCTGCCCCCATCCATGGGTCCGGCGCCGCATGGGGGCGGCGGCGGTGGCGAATCGGCGCTCACCAAGGCTCCCAAGGGCGCGCTGCCGCAGACGGCGAAGTTGCAGTTGACGCCGCCGCGCGTCAAGCCGCTCGATAATCCAAAGCTGCCAGCCGCGCCCACGATTTTGGCGGACTTGAAGACGCAGAAGCTGCCAGATCTAGGCGATCCGTTTACCAAAGTTGCGCTGGCACCACCCACCAACGGCACGGGTAACGGTGGTGGTATTGGCGACGGCAAGGGTACGGGCGTGGGTCCCGGTACCGGGCCGGGATTTGGCCCGGGCAACGGCGGCAACTATGGTGGTGGCAACTACCAAGCTGGCAAGGGTGGTGTGGGCGAGCCTCGCGTCATTTATAAAACTGACCCGGAGTATTCCGAAGAAGCACGCAAGGCGAAGTATCAAGGCACCGTGGTGTTGTGGCTGGTGGTTGGCCCAGATGGCCGGGCGCACGACATCCGGGTGCAGCGTAGTTTGGGCCTGGGGCTCGACGAAAAAGCGCTGGAAGCGGTGAAGCAGTGGAAGTTTGAGCCAGCCAAGCTCAATGGCAACCCTGTTGCTGTGGCGGTGAACGTTGAGGTGGACTTTCGGCTGTATTAGGCTGCTGCGCAGAATGCAACAGCGCGCACAGAAGCACGAACGGGCAGAGGATTGCCTTGGTTTCACCAAGGGGAGGGCAGACGCTCTCCCCTTCTTGCGTTAAGTCTTCGCTGGATTGCAAGTCTTCGTTGGATTGCAATACTTCGTTGGAGTGCCATTCTTCGTTCACCGAACCATGCTGCCACCAGCATTTTTCGCACTGCAACGCGGCGCGTTCCGTGGTAGTCTCTAGCTGATTCTGGAGGACTTCCTGCCATGTTTTTTGAACGGTTCTATCTCGCATGTCTAGCCCATGCTTCTTACCTGCTCGCCTCCAAGGGCGAGGCGGTGGTGATTGATCCGCAGCGCGATGTGGAAATCTATCTGGAAGTGGCGAAGGAGCAAGGGCTGAGGATTGTGGCGATCTTTGAGACCCACCTTCACGCCGATTTTGTCAGTGGACATTTGGAACTGGCAGAGCGCACCGGCGCCAAGGTGTATCTGTCGGGTGAGGCGGGCGCGACCTTTCCGCACGTGGATGTGGCCGACGGCTTTGCATTAGGCTTGGGCGATTGTAAGTTACGGGTGCGGGCTACGCCCGGCCATACTCCCGAAGGCATTTGCATCGAAGTGTATGATCCGGAGCAAGCGGTGGCGCCGTGGGCAGTGTTTACCGGAGACACCTTGTTTATTGGTGATGTGGGACGTCCTGACCTATCGCCTACACACTCGCCGCAACAATTGGCGGGGATGATGTATGACAGTTTGCACCAGAAGTTAATGACGCTGCCGGATGACACTCTAGTGTATCCGGCGCATGGGGCGGGGAGTTTGTGCGGACGGGCCATGCGCGATGCTAATTCTTCTACCATTGGTACCGAACGGCTGACTAACTATGCATTATTGATACCGTCGCGCGAGGAGTTTAGTCTTCAACTTACGTCGAATCTGCCAGTGCGTCCACAGTATTTTGCGCAAGATGCGCAATTGAATCGCGAGGGGGCGAGCGCTTTGGGTGAGCTAGCTGCGTTACCCGCGCTGGCTCCGGCAGAAGTTGCACGGCTGCAAGCCCAGGGCGTTACCGTGTTAGACGTGCGGACAGCGGAGGAATTTGCGGCGGGTCATGTGCCGGGGGCAGTGCAGATCGGCTTGGGCGGCCAGTTTGCTTCGTGGGCAGGCACGTTGTTCGGTGTGCGATCCGTGCTGATTTTGGTGGGTGACGACGATCTCGTGCACGAGGCACGGATTCGGCTGGCTCGGGTTGGCATCGAAGAAGTGGTTGGATATCTGGGCGGCAGCGTTGCCGCATGGCAGGCAGAAGGACATCCAGTCGCCAGTGTGGCACAGGTTATGGCGTCGGAATTACAGGAACGGCTTAAGACGAGCGCGCTGAAGTTATTCGACGTACGGCGTGAGGGCGAATGGAAGTCCGGACATGTAGATGGCGCTGCGTGGCATGCACTCGACGCGTTTCCGCAGCAACTGCCGGAGCTGCCGAAGGACGCGGCGGTGGCCGTACACTGTAAGAGCGGATATCGCAGCATGATTGCGGCGAGCCTGTTGCAAAAGGCTGGCTTTACCAACGTCGTAAACCTGGTGGGCGGGATGGATGCTTGGACGTCAACTGGCTTACCGGTGGTGGGCGAGACGGTGTGCAAAGGGTAAGGTTTGGCTAGCGGAGAATGCCTTCGCCGCGGTCGAGTTCGGCGATGCCTTCCTCAATGGATGCCTCGATGGCGGCACGATGGTCCAGCAGCCAGCGGTTCTGCTCCTCCTGAGTCTCAACTAGACGGGCGAGCACGTCCTCAAGGGAGGACGATCCGAGCGTTTTCGCCTGACACTGAAGGCGAGCCTCGAGACCGAGGTTTTCGATGTGTATGGGCATGGCGCGTTCCTCAGACTAATCGTAATGCCAGAGATGGCGTTGGGCAAGGGGTTTGTGTCGTTCGAAGGCGTTGGCGAGACCCTATTGAAGTCAACACAAGGCTTGGGTGGGCCGCCAGTGGCTTCAAGGGGGGCTGTACTTCGGGCCTCAGGCGGTTGGCTGAGGCTCCCACCCTAACGCCGCGAAAGGCGCGCGCGGTTAGGATGGGGCACCCGGCGAGACGGTTTGCAAAGGGTAGCTTTGCCCCGAAGCACGGTGCGCCCCAAACAAATCGCGGTCAGGCAGAGTAGCTACCTTGCCGCCCAGTCGAGAAAGAGGCGAAACGCGGCACCGCGGTGGCTATGTTGAGCTTTTTCCTCGGCCGACATTTCGGCGA
Organism: Acidobacteriaceae bacterium; assembly: GCA_025356095.1. Taxonomy (GTDB): domain Bacteria; phylum Acidobacteriota; class Terriglobia; order Terriglobales; family Acidobacteriaceae; genus JANXUR01. The sequence goes on from JANXUR010000068.1 coordinate 41,892, forward strand.
AGGTTTCGCCGAGCAGCGCCAGCCCCGGCGCGGGGTTGTGCGACCCGGCCAGTACAAACAAAGAATCGTAGCCAAAGCCGTGATGCCCCCTTGGCTCGCGCAGAATGATGCCTTCCACCTCTCCTCGAAACACCGCCAGCGTGACTCCATCGCGCGCCACAGCTAGTGCACAGACAAAGCGCGCACCGCGCTTGTCATCGGGAACATGGGCTAACTCACGCAATAGCTTTGCGTTGTTGGCCGTATCTTCCGCATTGGCATGCGTAGCATACACGTGTGAGCCGTCTTTGGTGGCCACTTCAGGGCGATCCCCTAAATGCGCGTAGCGCGCGGAATGCACCCCCGGAGCGCCAGCCAGCACATCTACCTCTAGGCCGGAGTCGTCTGCCAATACCATTTCCCCCGGCACTGCTAAGCTGTAAGCCTCGGCTTTTTTGCGGGCATTGGCCTCAAATGTCGCGCCGTCTTCCACTACGGGGGGCAGCGCAGCAAAGTCTGGCACTCCGGCAATGGTGATGCCATAGGGCAACGCTGCGCCTTCAAAGTCGCGCAACTTGCCCTCGTTGGAAGTTGCCACTAAGACCCGCTTCAGGCTGACTAAGTCCAAGTAAGTATTGCCTCCTAGTTCTTGTCGCCGAACTCACGTTGCATGTCGCACTGCACCTGGGGGTAGCCGGCTTCAGGATGCTTCGCATTTGCTTTCGCCATTTCTACTTGCATGTGCTGCTGGGCCCGGGCCCGCGCAGCCTTCCTCTCGGCAAATGCCATAGACGAGTATGTTTTCTTGGTGTTGTCAATGCTAATGAAGCGCTTGGCATTCAGGTCAATCATCTCGATGCGCCCATCGCTGTGCCCATCGCAGTGCTTGACGCGCAGACGGTTTCCTTTGAGCGAAGTCGTGGTGGTTTGCGGGTCGGTGAGGCTGCGGGCATTCTTGCTGAATGCGCCCAGTGTGCGGGTCATGCTCACGATACTGCGGCCGGTGACTTTGGAGGTTTCGGAGTACCGGAAGTCAGCACGAACCGAGCCAGCGGTAAGCAGGATAGCGAAAAGGGTGGAGCGAGTGGCGAGAGTGAATTTCATCAGGAGCCTCGCATTCCGCGCCAACCTGCGCGGGAGAATTAAACCGTCGTTACTTGCCGTGTGGGGAGAACGCCTACCTCTAGGATAGTACGGGATTCGCTGGTGCCGCTATACTCGAAAGTAGGAGCTTGCATTCCGGGCACTTTTATCGTCTTGGGAGATTTTGCATTGCAGTTTCCACGGTTTCCACTGTTTTCATGGTTTTCACGGATTGCACTATCTGGCATCGTCGCTGCGCTATTGGCCATCGGCGGCGTCGCGTACTGGGCAACTCCAGCAAGCGGCACCACGCCTGAGGGTGCCCATCCCGCCGCCTCTCCGGTGGGCGCGTCTCATTTGTTTGCACCCATGGAGCAGTGGCTGCTAGCCGTTTCCGCTGGCAATGTCGCCAGCCTCTCGTCGCTCTACAGCAATGCGCCAGCGCCGGATATTCAGGCGCAGGATGGCTCACACGGGTTCGCCTCCGAAAGTGCCTACTGGGCAGGCATGCGTAGGTCGGCAGCCTTTCATCTTCGGGTTGATCAATCGGAGCGTTCGCAGATTCAGCCGGGAGTAGAGCAAGTGGTACTCCGGCTGGAAGTGCCCGGTATTGCCGGGTCGAAAGCTCGCTACGTGAATGAAGCTTTTGTTTGGCAGCAGCAGGGTAGCGCTGGCAGCCCAATGTGGCGAATCGTGCAGTCGCGGCGCTTCGATCCCACCCGGCTGCGCCATCCCTTTAGCACCAGTAAGGACATCTATTCCGCTGGCCACGATGCCCATACCGACCTGCAAAATGCGATTGCAAGGGCGGCGCGTTCAGGCAAGAACTTACTCGTCGTCTTTGGAGCCAATTGGTGCTACGACTGTCATGTGCTCGACCTAGCGTTTGAAAAGGGTGAAGTTGCAGAAATGGTGCGGCAGAATTTTGAAGTGGTGCATGTGGATATTGGGCAAGGCGAGAAAAATCAAGACTTGATGCGCCAATATGGCGTGCCGATGGAGCGCGGCATTCCTGCCGTCGCAGTACTGGATGGAAAGGGGACACTGCTGACCAGCCAGCGCTCGGGCGAGTTTGCTCCCGCACGGCGGTTAGGCCCGGAAGACCTTGAAGCATTTCTTGGCAAATGGAAGCCAAAGCGGTCTTAGGTAATAAGCCAACGCCTACAATCCAACTACTAACAAGCCAACGCCTACAATCCACGACTACAAGCCAACTACCCTATGCCATGCGAGAAGCCGGAGGCAGGAACTGCCTCCGGCTTCCGAAGGGTGCCGCGCGGCCGAGAGGGGGTGGCCGTTGCACCCGAATGCACTGACTGCATCGCGCCTTAGCGACCGATTCAGTTGTGGCGGACCGTCAGCACCGGGCAGTGTGCCCGGCAGACCACGTCATGCGCCGTGTGCCACGGCAGGTGGGCGTCCAACTTGGCGACACTGGAACCCTTCACACCCATCACAATCAAATCCGCTTCGCGATTGGTCGCGGTGCGCACAATGCCCTCTCCGGGGAAGTCAAAACTCACCACAGCTTCCGCCTTGCAGCAGAGGTTGGCATCAGGGGGAACCATGTCCAGCAGACGCTTGCGCGCTTCGGCGGCTGTTTCCACCTGATACTCCACTGGAACCAGTGGAATGGTGTGCAAGAGGGTAAGCCGCGCCTGATGCTCCTCGGCCACGCTCAGGGCATAGGCAAGAGCGCTTTCATTGCCTTCGGCGAAGTCGGTGGTAAACAGGATGTTCTTAAAGCCTTTTTTGAAGACCGGCTCTGGTGCCTGTGGGCCGACGGTCAGCACCGGGCACTTGGCGAGGCGAAAGACCTCTTCAGCAGCCGAACCCAACACCAGCTTTGCGACTCCACGGCGACCGTGCGTCCCCATCACCACCAGGTCAATGTCATTCCTGGCGATCATATCGTCCATCACGTCCCACAGCGGGCCGCGTCCAATCAACGCCTCAGGCTTCGCGTCTTGCGCATCGGCCAAAAATGCGGTCATCTTCTCCTGCGCCACCTGCCAAGCCAAATCCAGCGTCTCTGGCACCGCCTCGAATGTCGCCATCACGGGCGGATCCATCGGCACCACGTGAGCAACAAACATCTTCGACCCATAGGTCTTGGCGACCTCACGGGCGTATGCAAATGCAATTTCAGAAGGCACTGAGAAGTCGGTTGCGACCAGAATGTTCTTCAGGGCTATGCGGCGATTAACGATGGTTTCCGGCATGGGGCACCTCCAACTGAATCTAACGATAGCCTGAAAGGGCACTCCCTGCCGTGATCGGGGTCACTCCCAGCGGTGAGAGGCCGCTATGCGCCATCTCTTCTGCGCTCTGGAAATACCGCCCGCGTGCTGCAAGTCTGTGGCGGTTTTTACCCGCCTTTCACACGCTGGACACATCCCCGCAACAATCACCCATTATGTTCGAGAGAACTGAGGTGCAACGGCCTGAATCGGCCCGAATCGCTCGCACTACAGACGGGGTGCGAGCGATTTGTTTCTTCGCCACAGGATAGGCTCAGCTCACAGAAGAACATTTAAGAGCAGTTAAAAAAGGTGCGACGGGAAGCCCGTCGCACCTTTGTGGCACCTTGTTGCACTTTTGTCGCAGTAACGTTGTGAAACATTCCTGCCACTACATTTCCAGAAATTCCACGGCCTTGTAGGTCCATGCCATCAGATGCGGATAGCTGAGCGCAAACACCACCAAGCCGCCCAGCATTGCCACCCGAACCCACAGCAAAGTCGTCACCGCACGGCGCTCGCTGCCATTACTCATAAGTCGTTCCACCCGCACCCGCAGGTCAGAAAATGCGTCTGAGGTGAGGAAGGCTGCCACTGCGGGTTGCGGGGTTTTGGGACGCCCCAAAGCCGCGACCGTGGTCAGCGCCTCGGCGATTAGCAGGGAATCGCCCGAGGCCACTGCGGCGTGGTCATCGGCAATCAGTTCGGCGCGCAGCGCCCACGCCTTGCGGGCACTCTTGGCGGTGGCTGTAGTTTCTCCCGCCACTCGCAGCAGCCACATGGCCGCCAAGTCATGCCGCTGATGGTGCGCCATTTCGTGGTCAATTACCGCACGCAACTGTGAATCGCTAAGTCGTGACACCACATCCCGCGATACATACACCGCCGGATGGATGCTACCCAGAAGCACCACAATGGGATCGTTGCTATCCAGTACAAATACCGGCAAGCCTTGCACCACGCCAAAAGGCTTGGCAGACTTCCGGTAGGTGCGGGTGACACGCCAGTTGCCATGAGCCGCCAGCAGCAAGCGAATGGCACGGCTGGCCCCGACAACTACCGCCATCGCGGCGAAACCGATCAGCACCACGCTGGGGCTTTCGCCCGACTCGACCGGCTCATAGCGCAGCACGGCTGGAATTACGAGCAAACCCACCAGCATTGCTGAAAGAAGCAGGGGTCCAGCAGCCACGGCCAGCAACATCGGCTGCGCCGCAGCGGGTTGCAGCGCCAGAATCCGCCGCCGCCACGTCCGCCACGCCAGCTTTGCCAAGCCGCAGAACGCCAAGTGCAGCGCCCCCAGAGAGGCCAGCGTCAACGCCCCGACCATCACAGCAAAGTGCCAGCTCATGCCCGATCCTTAAGGTCTGCCTTTTCTACACCAGATGCACCCGCTTGCAGCGTTTTACGCCGCTCGCGAATCATGGTCTCAAGCTCATCCAAACTCAACAGGTCGTGCTCGTTTACCGCATCCAGCAGGCACGCCATTACCGGACGAGCCTCATTGCGGAAGCTGTCAGCCACCCGGGCCAAGGCACGTTGCAGTCCGTTCAACGCAATCTGCTCGCGGCTGATGCGGGTGCGATAAATAAAGGCTCGCCCCTCCTGTTGCCGCGTCAGCACACCCTTGCGGTGCAGTCGGTCCAGCGTCGTCATGATGGTTGTGTAGGCCAGACGCCGATCAATTTTCTCGTACACGTCCCGGACGCTGACCTCGTCCCGGCCCCACACCACTTCCATTACTTCTCGTTCTAGCGATCCCAGTTCCATAACGTCTCCTTCCATCTCGCTTGTCGTCGGGGAGACAACACTGCAGTCCTGAACAGGCTGATTTCGTTTGGCAGCACTCGTGAATTGTGCCATCAGCGTTTATGCCGTTAAATCAGTCAGCACCGCTTCGGGTGAGTTCTTCTTCACCGACGCGATGCCATTTTCCATAGAAGTTTTGGACTTGTACATTTCGCTCTTGCCGATCACTTCCTTGTTGGCGGCCAGCAGTACAAAGTAGGGCGAACCATCCTTCGCGGTTCGGCGGTCGAAGCGCCCGTCCATTACACCATTCTTGCGCACCGAGGCGATGCCTGCCAGCGCGCTGCGCTTTTCTTTGTAGGTCTCGCTACTCAAAATCACCTGACCGTTGGTGGCCTTCAGGTTGAACGAAAACTGACCGCTCTTGCCCTTCTTTACTTCGAACTTTGCCGCCATAGAAAACTCTCTCCTGATCCCTTGAAGGATATGCCCGATCCGGTGCCGGATTGCAAGTGACTCCCGAAAGTTTACTCCGGTTGCGGGCAAACCGAAAGGCAAAACGACTTACAGCACCGAACTTCCTGCGGGTGGGTGCCGGGAGCAATCCGTGGGGCAAAACGGGGGCGACTGCCGCAAACTCCGGCAAGGCATGGCTTTCCGTTTTTTCGGTAGAAGCACTTCCGCGTTTGTGGGCTTCGATTCGGTTCGTTTTGCTACCTGCAAATGTGTTGTAATACTGTCAAAGAGCCTCCACGAATCAGAAGCATCCCCACTCTGAATTTCCGGCTCGGTGCGCATCGTTGCACCACCCATGGCTTTCCGATATGGCTTTCCGACATGGCTTTCCGATATGGCCTTCTGGCATTTGCTGTCTGGTGTAAAAAACTACTTGGAGCGTGAGACCTCATGACTCGATCCGTTGCTCGTTGTCTCGCCTGTGTCCCGGGCCACGCTACACTCTGCACAATGTTGTTGCTCGGCGCATTGCTTCTAGGGGGATCAGACCCCGGCGCCTTCGCGCAGGGATACACCTTCGGACGGGCGGCACTCGCGACTCCTGCCGCCGCCACTGCGTTGGCTAAAGGCGATTTTAATGGCGACGGTGTGGCAGACTTCGCCATTTCCAGCTCCACCAACGGCACGGTCTCAATCTTCCTCTCCAGGCCGGACGGCAGCTATGCCCCCCGTACCGACTTCAGTGTCACTGGCGCGACGCAGATGGTTGCTGGCGACTTTAATAATGACGGTAAGACGGACCTCGCCATCGCCACTGGCAGCAGCCTTGTTGTGATGCCGGGCAACGGCGACGGAACCTTTCAAGGGCCCTTCACCTACGGCATTGCAACCACTGCGTTAGCGGCCGCCGACTTCAACGCAGATGGCAAGCTCGACCTGGTGATTGCGGGAACGGCGAGCGGGATTTATTTGGGCAACGGTGACGGTACTTTCACGCTGCTTGGCAGCTCACTAGGAAGCGCCGCGTATGTCTTTACCGCCGACTTTAACAATGACGGTAAGCTCGACGCCTTCCTGGGGAACCAAATCTTCCTCGGCGATGGCAAGGGCGGCCTGACCCTTGCTGCTTCCACCACCTACAGCGGTACCACTCCCGCAGTGGCGGCTGATGTGGACGGCGATGGCATCTTGGACCTTATCTACCAGCTCACCAGTTGCCAGCGCTTTTCCTGCGGCTACAACTTCTATCTGTACAAGGGCGTGGGCAACGGCACATTCACCTTCTCTCGCACCTTCTCGTCGGGGGGCACGCAATCACAAATCATCACCGCAGACTTTAACCAAGACGGCAAGATGGACTTTATTTCACTGCCCGGCGGCTTGTACCTGGGGAACGGCGACGGAACATTCACTGGTCCGCAGCAGGGAGCCACGGGCCTTTCCGGCACCACGCTCCTGGCTGGTGACTTTAACAACGATGGTCAACTCGACGTCGCCGAACTGGATAAAAACAACTTTCTCAGCCTCTCGCTGGGCAACCACGGCGTCTTTCCGCAGCCTGCGCTCACCACGGTCGGTGCCGCTCTGGGCGCGACCACTGTGTTCGCCGATCTAAATAACGACGGCAAGCCAGATGAAATCAGCGTTACTTTTTCGCAAGTGGTCGTGCAACTCGGCAACGGCGATGGCACCTTCCAAGCACCCCAGGTTTCCAGCGCCAACGGCGGCGGTGCGCAGTTCGCTGTTGCCGATTTTAATCATGACAGTAAGCCAGACCTCGCCATTATTGGTCCGGGTTCCACCATCCAGACCTTCGCGGTGCTGCTTGGCAATGGCGACGGCACTTTTCAAAGTCCGATTGCCACCAACGGTAGCCGGTATGCCCTCTACATGGCTGCGGCAGACCTGAATGGCGACGGCAACCTTGATCTCCTAGTGCCTTCGCAGAACGGTCCGTACGGTGTGGATGTGTATCTCGGCCGCGGGGATGGCACCTTTGGGTCTCTCACCACCTTCAACACCTGCTTTCCCGGAGGGATTGTAGTCGCAGATTTTAATCATGACGGCTTTGCTGACGCAGCGGTCGCCTGCAATGATTCCGGAACCTACGGCATGCAGGTGTTGCTCGGCAAGGGCGATGGCACCTTCCAGCCTGAGGTCTTCTACTCTACTGGCAATGACTTCAGCACCAGCATCGTCGCGGGTGATTTCGACGCGGATGGCCGCACCGACCTGGCAGAAGGCGGCTTTCAGGGCATCTCGGTTCTGCTTGGCAATGGCGACGGCACCTTCCACGCGTCCACGCCCGCGACCATCGGTGGCTCTCAGCCTTTGTTCCTGACCGCAGCAGACTTCAACCTGGACGGCAAGACGGATCTCGCTGCCATCGTGTACCCCTCTTCGCTTTCGCTCACGCATCTCTACTTCAGCAACGGCGATGGCACTTTTACCGACTCATTTCTCTCGGGCAGTCCGTCGGGCGGCTTGGTGGCAACTGACCTGAACAACGACGGCGCACCGGACTTGCTAGCCACGCTGCCCGGTGCCTCTAGCTCCACAGTTTACAGCCACATCAATGCGCCGGTCGCGTCGTTTTCACCCGGCGCACTTAGCTTTGCCAATCAGATTGTGAACACCACAAGCAGTTCGCGGACGCTGACTGTCTCCAACCCAAGCTCTGCGCCGCTTGCCCTCGGGGCCACCAGCGTTACCGGAGACTTCGCCATCACCAGCAACGCCTGCACTGGTACGCTGCCGCCAGCGGGCTCGTGCACCATTCAAGCAACCTTTACGCCCACCGCCACCGGACTCCGAACTGGCACCCTCACGGTTGCCTCCAGCAACATCGGTGGCACGGCTGTGCTTACTCTCTCTGGCACGGGCACGGCCGCAGGGGCGGTCGTTACTCTCACGCCCACTACTCTCACCTTTGCGGGGCAAGTGGTGGGTACCAGCAGCACGGCTCAAGTCATCACGGTCAGCAGCACCGGATCCGGTGCAGCAACGTTTGCCAGCTTCAGCAGCACCGGAGACTTCTCTCAAACCAACACGTGTCCTGCGGTGTTGAGCTCGGGTGCGACCTGTACGGTTTCCGTCACCTTTAAGCCCACGGCGACGGGCACCCGCAGTGGCAGTTTAGTCGTCTCTGACAATGGCGTTGGGGGTGGCCAGACGGCAACGCTTTCTGGCACGGGAACCGCCCCGGTCGTCACGCTCTCGCCCACCAGCCTCACGTTCGCCAATCAGTTGCTCAATACGACAAGCCAAGGCCAGAAGGTGACCCTTACCAACACCGGCAACGGTGCGCTCACCGTAACCAGCCTGAGCATTAGCGGCACTAACTCCACCGAGTTCACCCAGACCAACACTTGTGGGATCACGGTGAATGTGGGCGCGAGTTGCACCATTACTGTTGCCTTCCGGCCTACGGCTATCAACGCCCGTACTGCGACCCTCAACATCAACGACAATGCATTTGGTGCCCCGCAAACCATCGCGCTGACCGGCACTGGCACCAACATCAAGCTCTCGGCGACCACCGTCAACTTCGGCACGGTCACTGTAGGCCAAAAAAGCCCGGTGAAAAACGTGACGGTTACCAACAGCGGATCGGTCACAGTGAACATCAGCGGAATTTCGCTCAGCGGAGCCAACTCAAGCGACTACACCGAAACCACCACGTGCGGTGCGACCTTGCTGACCCGCAAGACTTGCACCATCTCCCTGACCTTTGCCCCAACAGTAAAGGGAACTCGCACCGCAACGCTCAACGTCAACGACGATGGCGGTGGCAGTCCGCAAACCGCAGCATTGACCGGAAGTGGAAGATAAGTGGAAGCTAAGTGAACGCTTAAGTGAATGCTGGGTGAACGTCAGGTACAACATAAGATGTTGTAAATAAACAGGTTAATGTAATGGCCGGGTGCTGATTTCGCCCGGCCATTGCTTCGGCCAGTCCCTCCCGCTCAACAATCTTAAGAAAAATGTAAATAACACTTGACATCGCAAACGTGTAAAGGCATATTTACATATGACAAGGGTGCTTTACACATCGTGAATCCCTGCGCTGCCCTTTCCTAGGAGAAGTCCATGACCGACTGCCTTATCAACGACCCCGCCGCAAAACGGCGCTACTATCGCGACATCTTCTTGAGCACTGGCATCTACATGGTGCTGCTGCTTATCTCGGTACACCTGCTCCGGCGCGATATGGTGAGCGGGCCTTGGAAGTACATTGTGGCGGTGATGCCAGCGCTGCCCATGTTCATGGTGCCGCGCGCCGTCATCCGTTCATTCGTCTTCATGGACGAGTTGCAGCGCCGCATTCAGTTGGAGTCCCTGGCGTTTGCGTTCACCCTCACCGCGCTGCTGACCCTGACCTACGGGTTTTTGGAAAACGCTGGTCTGCCCCAACTAAGCTGGATCTGGGTCTGGCCCTTGATGGGCTTTCTGTGGGCGGTCGGAATCGCGGTGGCCAAGCGGAGGTACCAGTGATTATGAAAAGCCGCCTACGGGATCTCCGCACCCAGCAAGGCTGGTCTCAGGGTGATATGGCAGATAAGCTCGCCGTTTCTCGCCAAACCGTCAACGCCATTGAAACCGAGAAGTATGACCCCAGCTTGCCCTTGGCCTTCAAAATCGCCAAGTTGTTCGGTTGCACGATTGAGGATGTATTTGCACCCGAAGCATAGAAGTCGCCCAAGAACAGAGCCGCGCCAATTGGCGCACTTCAAGGAGAGAACTACCATGAAACACTTCTGCACCCGCACCAGAGACGATGACTTTATCATCATCCTGATCGCCATTGTTGTAACGCTGATGATGAAGTAAAGTTCAGCTATTAGAGGCTCCGCTTTCTCATAATGATCTGAGACAGCGGTCGGCGGATTACTATCGCCCATCTTGCACCCTGACGTCAGTTTTTGGGACTACTCAACGAACGACTATCTCCACTTAGGGAGTACTTGTATGAAACTTTGCCAACACCGCCACCGCCATTTCATTCCCATCCTCATAGCGATTGTTGTCGCCTGCATATCAGCAAGGTCGCAAAGCGCACCGGGTTCAGAAGTGACGGTGATCCGGAACGTTCGCGTTTTTGACGGACACAAACTTAGCAAACCCCAAGAGGTACTGATCGAGAACGGCCACATTGCTAAGCTGGGGACAAAAATTGCCGCCAGTGGTGCTAAAGAAATAGACGGCACGGGTAACACTTTGCTACCGGGCCTGATTGATTCCCATGTTCACGTCTGGGGCGACGCCCTTACTGAAGCCCTCATCTTCGGAGTTACAACCGAACTGGATATGTTCACCGACCCAAAGTTTGTGGCAGCGGCCAAACAAGCCGAGGCAGCGGGTAAGTCGCCAGACAAAGCTGATATGCGTTCTGCCGGCACACTGGTGACCGCCCCTGGCGGACACGGCACCGAGTATGGGTTTCCTATTCCGACTATCTCGGCGCCCGCGGAAGCACAGGCTTTCGTGGACGCGCGTATCGCCGAAGGCAGCGACTACATCAAACTAGTGTACGACGACTCACTGGAATACGGTGGCAAAGGCCGTCCCACGCTAAGTAAAGAGACGATGGCAGCGGTCATCGCCGCTGCCCACAAGCGCGGTAGGCTGGCGGTCGTCCACATCGGCACGCAACAGCAGGCTATGGACGCACTCAACGCCGGCGCGGACGCGCTGGTTCACTTATTCGTAGATGCGGAACCGACGGCGGAATTTGTCGCGCTTGCAAGGTCACGCCATGTCTTTATTGTTCCTACACTTACTGTGCTGGATAGTATCGGCGGCCATGCCAGTGGGGAATCGCTTACAGCCGACCCGCGCCTGGCGCCGTATCTTTCTGCCACGGATGCGGCGGGCCTGAAGCGAGGGTTCGGAAAGATGCCGGAGGCTCTGCAGTTAAGTCATGCGGAACACGCGGTTGTGTTACTTCGCAATGCAGGTGTGCCATTACTTGCGGGTACTGATGCACCGAATCCCGGTACGGGGCATGGTGTTAGCCTACATCGTGAACTGGAGTTACTGGTAGCTTCGGGCCTAACCGCTGCGGAGGCATTGACGGCCGCTACAGCAACTCCAGCGGAGAAATTCGGGCTGACTGATCGTGGCACGATCGCGGTGGGCAAGCGTGCCGACTTGGTGTTAGTGAAAGGTGATCCAACGGCAGACATTACCGCAACCCGCGATATCGTTGCCATCTGGAAGCAGGGAACCCGCGTGGATCGTGAAAGCTACCGCGCCGCGCGAGACAAAGAGCGTCTCGAGACAGCGACCGCCTTCAAGAGCCTCGCGCCCCAGGGCTCGGAATCTGGCTTGATTAGCGACTTTGAATCGGGGAAAGATGTTACTAACTTCGGCTCAGGCTGGGACAACACAACCGACACCATCGCGGGTGGCAAGAGTACTGCAACAAAGCAAGTGGTTGCTGTCGGAGCTAACGGTAGTAAGTTCGCCTTGCAAGTTACAGGGGAGATTGCACCCGACTTGCCGTATGCGTGGGGCGGCGTCATGTTTTATCCCGGAGCTCAGCCTTTCGCCCCGGCCAACCTTGCCAGTAAGAAGTTGTTAAGCTTTTGGGCTAAGGGTGACGCTCAAACCTATCGCGTGATGTTGTTTGCCCAAAGCCGCGGCCAGTTCCCGTCGCAGAAGACCTTTACGGTCACCGGCGAGTGGCAAAAGTATGAGTTTCCTGTGAACGCCTTCGACGGCCTCGATGGCCACGACCTAATTGGGATCGCCTTCGTCGGCGGGCCAAAGGCAGGGAAGTACGAACTTACCCTCGACGAGGTGAAGTTGCAGTAATGCACTGAGCGTGGCTAGTGTGGGACGGGCGCTCGCCCGTCCCTACAGTTCCGGGAAGTTCGGCTCGAGTTCCACTGTGTCCGGCACGATTTTGAAGCTCAGCTTCTTGCCAAACTCGCGGTAAAGCAGCCACAGATTTATCCCCGCCTGTAGCAACACGCTGGCTACCGAAATCTGCCACACGTGGATAATGGCAAAGTCCGGACGCGATGCCATCCACAGAATCGCCCCCATGAACAGCGTGAGCCGGAAGGCCGAGGAAAACAGCGGCGGCCACGAGTTGCCCATAGACTGGAACATCGCCGAAATGACAAAGATAAGCCCCGACGCCGCGAAGTTCCACGACACCATGCGGAAGTACTCTGACCCGAACGCAATAGCAACCTGATCCGTCAAAAAGATCGCCACCAGCTTTTCGGGCACCAAATGGGCCAGTGCGGTCATTACTAGCATAATGCCAACTGTCATCAGTGCCGCCGAGCGGAAGGTTTGCTTCACCCGTTCCGCAGATCGCGCACCGAAGTTTTGTGCCGCCACGGGAGACGCCGCGAAGGCCACCGCCATCACTGGCACAAACAGCATCTGCATGATGCGCACGCCAGTGCCAAAGCCCGCCTGCGCCGCTGAGCCAAAGCGGTTGATCACACTGTAGATTAGGAAGGAGTAGACGCCAATCAGCAGAAACTCGCCACCGGCTGGCACCCCAATTTTCAACATCTCCCACCAGATTTTCGGTTGTGGCCGCCACTGCGAGCGGTCAAACGAGACATAAGTTTCCAGCTTCAAGAAGTAGGCAGTCATCGCGACCACGCCAACCGCAATGGCGATAAACGTTGCCATTCCCGCGCCTTCCACGCCAAAGGCATGGCCGGTAAGCCAACCAGCAATCAAAATTGGTGCCAGAAGAATGTTCAGCAGCACGGTCAGCATCTGCACAATCATCGTGGGCTTCACAATGCCGGTGCCGCGCAGGGCCGCGCCCATCGAGATCAGGGCGAACTGCAAACCGAGTCCGGGCAAAAACCACTTCATATATTCCAGCGCACGTTGCCGCGTCAGCGCGTCGGCTGCCGTGCCCGCATAGGCGTCCCGGAAGAGCAGCACGCCCACCAAAAACAGTGCGCCCACCAGTAACGAGAAAATAAACGACTGGTTGAAGACTTTTTCCGCGCGGGGCTGGCTTTTTGCCCCAACGGCGTGCGCGATGAGTGTGGTGGTGCCTACGCCGAGCATTTGCGTCGCCGCCAACACCACCATCATCAGGTTGCCGGCCAGGCCGACGCCTGCGTTCGCCTCTTTGCCCAGCTTCGAAATAAACCAGAGGTCCACAAAAAAGTAAAGGCTTTGGAAGACCATGCCCGCCGCCATCGCACCCGACAGGGACACGATGTGTTTGGTTACCGAACCTTTAGTCAAATCATTCATCGGGCGTCTCTGCAGAAGTGTTTGGCTATTTTAGCTGGTTCGCGGCAGCACAGCGTGAAAATCTCCTTCGGACGCACTTTGGCGACCGATCTGTCACCCCGCGGCATTCGGGTCAACACCGTGAGTCCGGGACCGATCGAAACGCCCATCTACACCACGCTCGGCATCCCCGCAGCTGCTGTGGATGCTCTGGCTGAAAACATGCGCAGCACCGTAGCGCTCAAGCGCTTCGGCAAGGCGGAGGAAGTCGCCAAAACAGTAGCCTTCTTGGCTTCGAGCGAGGCATCGTACATTACCGGGGAAGAGATTGCTGTGGACGGCGGACTGATGCGGCTCTAATCGTCCGCAGCATCGCTAGCCAACCCGCCTGAACGCCGCCCCAGAGTACCCTTAAAGAACCTCCCCGGGGCGGCTGTTGGCATGGGATGGTGCGCCCTGAGAGATTCGAACTCCCGACCTTCTGATTCGAAGTCAGACGCTCTATCCAGCTAAGCTAAGGGCGCGCGAAAAGCGCAACGAGCCGAAGACGGCCGTCGCCGAGTCACGCTCTATTCTGCCACATGTGGACAAATGATGGGGCAAGGGCCTTGGCACGCGGAGCTCTTCAGAAAGGCCCCGGGGGAAAGAGTGCACAAAAAGGGTCACCTAACGCGCGCCGCGGGCCCGAGCCGCAGTTCTACAACCAAGTTGGCGAGCGGGCTGGAAAAGGGGCCTGCGGAGCGGCACCCTGAGGGCACGCGCTCCGGGGGCGGTTTCGCTATTTTCCTGATCCGGTTACCGTCAGCGTCGTTTTGCCTGCGGTCACATTGTCGGTGATTGGCAGGGTTGAGTTGCGCGACGTTTTCGCGGAAGGCGTAAACGTCACACTGAATGTGCACGAGGCACCCGCAGCAAGCGTGCTCGGGCAATTGTTCGTCTGCGACCAATCGGGCGCTGTCGCTCCGGTAAAGGTAAATGGCGAGGTAAGGTTCAGGTTGGCGTACGCGCTGATGCTGGTGTTAGTCAGTGTGGCTGTGAGCGTCGAGCTCGTCCCCACTGTAATCGTCCCGAAGCTTAGCTTCGTCGGAGTAAAGCTCGCGGTAGGAACCACTTTGCCGCCGGTTCCGGTCATCGTCAGGGTTTGCGTGGTGGGGGTTGCGTCATCCGTTATCACCAGCGTCACCGTAGTGACATCCAAATTGGTGGGGCTGAATACGGCCGTGAACAGGCACGATGCGTTGGCTGCCAGCGTGGCACCGCAGTTGTTGGTGACCCTGTATTCCGCAGCATCGGTGCCCGTCGGCGACCCAATCACAGAGAACGTCAACTTACCGAGAGCGTTAGTTTGCGTGTTAGTGAAGGTGGAAGTAATCGTCTTCGAGGTTCCTTCGGTAACCGTTCCAAAGACCAGCGTTGTCGGAGAAAATTTAGGCGTGGGATAGATAACCTTGCTTGTCCCATTCAGCGTCAAGGTTTGCGTGGTTTGGGAGGCGTTATCAGTCACCAGTACGGTCGAATTTTGCGTCGTGCCCGGCAGCGATGGGGTGTAAGTCGCGGTCACTGTGCAGGTTTGTCGCGTATCAAGAATGCTCGGCGTAACCGGGCAATCGTGAGTGAAGTTCCAGTTGTTGTAAGTGTCAGTGCCTTCCGAAATTGTGTTGATCGTCAAGGGTGAGCTGTAACTGGTGTTTTGGAAAGTAGCGAAAAGGTTGCAAGGCACACCACCGTTGCCGTATTGGTCAATGTTTACTGTGCCACAGTTAAGGCTGGTGGGGGTGAAAGCCGCCGTCGGCTTGCCGATTACGCGGCCATTCAAAGTGATAGTTTGCGGGCTGGCAGGGTCGGAGTCCCGAACCGTCAAAGTCTTCTTGTTGAACAGACCCGCAGTTCCATAAAACATTTCTACAGTAATCACGCAGCTTGCACCGCCTGCCAGAGTCTGCGTCGTGCCCGCCGCCGGGCATGTATTGCCTATAATCTGGAAGTGAGCGTCAGGCGTGTAGGAGGTGAACGTCAGCGGGTTGGAGCCCGCGTTGGTCAGCGTTACATATTCTGGAGGGCTGAAGGTGGACTGCACCGAGTTAGGAAATGATAGTGACGAAGGCGTAATCCGCAGGTTACCATCCGGCACAGTTAGATTAATACTACTGCTGTGGACCACAACCCCTGTAGTTGCAGTGACTGGCAGTGTATAAGTGCCAGCCACCGTGCCCAAAGCTGTCACGAAACTAACGGTAGCTGTTCCGCCAGTCGTTAGATTCGTTGGACTCATCGTATAACTTACACCAGGAATCGCGGAGGTATCCACGGTAAGTGCAACGGATTGCGGAACTATGCCCACTTGTGGCAGAGAAATAGTCGCGGTCGCATTCCCGTTTGTGTCATTCATGACATTCTGCGCGCCGACAACGGTATAGAAGTCAGGGAAGTCCGAAGGTACGTTGGTGCAAACCGATATATCTGCCGCTGGCAACGCAAACTGCGATGCCGCATCCTGTCCGGTTGCTCCCTGATACCCCCCTAAATCGGTGGCAAAATTGTTGAGCGGGGTTGGAATCAGAAACGCGCTCGTGTTGGCCGCGTCATACCATGTGTTGTTGTTGGAAAGAAAACCTGCGGTGCCATCGGTTGCGTTGCCACTTAGAAAGGATGTCCAGTCTGCGCCGCCAAGGTATCCATCCGAAAACACTGCTTGCCCCGGTGCGCTGTCCCAGAAGGTGTTGTTCGAGAAGGTGATGCCACTGGTAATCAGAGTGTAGTTCGCCCCCGAGGCGAAGTTCGTGATGGGTATTCCACCTGTATCACCTTGTATATTGAACTGCGCAATGCCATTCCCGTATAAAACTGTGTTGGAGACGCTAAGTTGCTCGGAGTTACGCAGCACCAAGCCCCCGCCGTAAGCAGAGTTGTCATGCACGGTCTGATTGTTGCCGCAATAAGTGTTGTTAGTGATCGCGATCGGCCCCTCATTTTTTTCGTAGAAGTCGCCATTCATCACGTTGTTCACTGAGGTCATGTTGTTTACAACAATGTTCTGGTGATCTGTATCCCAGTGCGCGCCATACGTCTGGTTCCAGAAGACGCTCATGCCATTCACAGTCATGGAATGGTTCTGGAAGGGATGGAATCCGCCGCTATTCCAGCTGTAGACCGCGCCTTGTGCGCCACGCCAGTTGTTATAGCTCGCGGTGTTATTGGTGAGCAGACCCTGCACCGTCTGGAACAACCCGATCCCATCTTGTCCGTTATGGTTAAAGGTCGAGTTCGATATGGTGAAGTTGGCAGCCGGATTGTTAATCTGGAGGCCCTTCGAGTTATTCCATTGGAATGTGTCGTTGTCGAAGATGATATTGCTCGCGCTGCCGCTGACCACCACGGAGGGCGTAGCACCGGTACCTTGGCCACTGCGGCAGGCATTGCCATACTGGAAGGTGATGCCGCGAATGACCAAATTGCTTTTGCCTACGACGCTCAGCACTGAGGGATTGACCGCTACTTCAACATCTGCTGTGCTCAGGTTCGTTCCGGCGGGCGGAAAAATGTAGATCTTCCCACCGACTTCGTCCACGGTGAAGGTTCCTGCAATCAACCCTGTGGTGGATAGTACTTCGGTCAGTGGAGAACCGTTGATAAATACCATCTCTCGCCGCAGCATAATATCGGGTTGCGTCGGTGCTCCTGCCGAGGTGTCCGGCGCACAGGTGCCCCACTGGTAGAGCCACGTGTTAGAGAAAGCGCCCGGAATTGCCGTGTAAGCTGCCCACCCTGTGTATTGCTGAGCCCCAGAGACAGTCGCGGTGCTCGGGGTCACTGCCTGCAGCGTGATCGGATAGTTCGTATCTTTGCTGGCGGCATTGAGCGAAATGCTCTCTCGGTAGGTCCCGGGATTCGCCCAGATGAGAGTGCCAATGCTGTTCCTGTTGTTGGTTACCGCCTGAGCAAAGGCGGTGGCTAGACTCTTTAGCGGTTGCGTCTGTGTACCGGGGTTGGAATCGCTTCCGGCGACCGGATCCACCCACAGGGTGGCTGATTCTCTTGTTTCATCCACACTGGCCCCAACTCCTTGCGCCAGCGCGGCACGTGATGACATCAGCAAACTGCACCCCAGCATAAGCCAAACACACAAGACGTTCAGTGCTTTCATCAGCTTTTCTCCGTTTTTCCGCGGATGCGTCAGGCTTGCCGGGGTGCGAGCTCGAACGCATTTCCGAGGTATGTCCAATACAACATGTATTAATGTGTATGGAGAGAAGTCATATTGCAACAGAGAAGAACAGCCCTATGATTACCAAAGTCATGCCAATAGTAATAGGGCCTACAATCACAAGTTACGGAGCACCAGTCCATTTGCCCGCTTGCCGAGCGAGGCGTAACCGGTGGCGATGCCAAGATGAGATGACTTGGGGGAGGGCAACTTCCACGCCATAGGGGCCTGTCGGTGGCGCAGAACCTCGATCGGCACCTTGGTTAGGTGCGGTCCTGTGGATTCCCCCGCGAAAGCGCAGCAAGGCCGGATGTCGCTGCAGATCAGGTGTCGCAGCAGGCCAGGTGTCAACGCACCTAAAATTTGCGCCAAGAATTTTTGTGGGGGAGTATGGTGCGCCCTGAGAGATTCGAACTCCCGGCCTTCTGATTCGTAGTCAGACGCTCTATCCAGCTGAGCTAAGGGCGCGCAAGAAACGCGATCGAGCAGAACTTAATTATAGCCGAATCAGCTTCGATTTTGCCATATCAGAATCCAAAAGCAAACCCAACGGGCCTCATATCTGCTGCAAACAATCGAAGCCAATCTGAGCCAATCTGAGGGAATCTGAGGGAAGATGAGGGAAGATGAAGGATTTCTTACCTGTTGGCCTGCAAAAAGTACCGCCTGTTCTAGAAACCGAACAAGTGAAATCAATTGCTTAGCGTTGGCCTCTGGAATGCTACTGTCAATGCAAGACGAAGTGGCACGCAACGGGCGCAATCGGGAAGACTTCGGCCAGAGGTTCCGGTAGCGCCCTTGCATTTTTCACGATGTCGCACGATGTCGCTGGGATACCGCGCAACGACCCGGCACAACGACCCAGCACAACGACCCGGCGCAACGACCCGGCGCAAATACCGGGCACAAATACCGGGCACCGACCGAACGTTTCTCAGGCACCCACAGCCGCTACGCTAATACCAACTTTTCCGCGATGTCCAGCCCAGCCTGCCGCAGCAGCCGAGTGATAGTAGGCTCGTTCAGACGCGTGGCATCGTACTCCACACGCACCGTACGGGCGCTTTCGTCGAACACCAGATTGCGCACTCCATAGACCTCGCGAAAGGCACCGATGCCCCGTAAATCCGCCTCAGCGGGCGATCTGCCATAGCGATATGCAACTTCCACTGCTGTCATAAACACCACGCTCCTGAAGATCAGTCTGCGGAGACCGCACTCCCGCTCGCCGTGCGCTCTCCGCTCACCACCGTAACGAAATCGTATTGAGATCGTAACGAAATCGTCGCGAACCCGCAGCTTGCAGGCTCTTGCGCGACCCCATTTACTGCCCAATCCTTACCCAATCCTTACCCAATCCTTACCAAACGACGATTACTGCACAATCACGCCGCAAGCAATGCGGTCGCCCGCGCTGCCAGAAGGATCAGTCTTACCATCGTCTGGCTTGGCGTGAATAATTAACGCGGTGCCACCGTTGCTGAACACCGAATGATTCGTAATGCCAAAGGCTACGTCGTCATTCGTCCAAGTGAACTTGGCCGTGCCGTTGGCCTTGACAATAAAGTTGGGCATATCGCCAGCATGGTGGCCTTCCGGCGTCTCCCGGCCATGCTTGCGGCCTTCTGGATTAAAGTGCGGGCCCGCGCTCTTGAAGTCGGGTGCATCGCACTTGGCATTCTGGTGAATGTGAAAGGCATGCTCTCCTTGCGGCAGATTCTTGAACTTGGCTTCAATTTTGATGGCGGTGCCAGAAGGCTTTAGCTCGGCTATGCCGACGCTCTCGCCCTTGGCGTTCTTCAATTCCACCTTCACGGGCTTCTGCTTGGCAGCCGCAGCGGGCAGCACGCACAGTCCCAATACCAGCGATGCGATGAAAAGTTGTTTGGTCGGCATAGCAAGCATTATAGAGCGAATCGAGCCTCGGAATCAGCCCCAAAAGTCGGCCCAAGAGCTTGCCTGAGTCTGGCGTCACCTTCAGCCTGTCGTTAGAAATTAGAAAATGCAACAATAGAGCCATCGAAAAACCTTGCGTGAACCCTGCCGAGCCCAACTCGCCCGCTGTGCCCGCTGCCCAAGTAGCGATTGACCCGGTGTGCGGCATGAAGGTGAACCCCGGGACCGCGAAGTTCCGCACGGAACATGCGGGTGAGCCCTACTACTTCTGCTGCGCTGGCTGCCAAAATAAGTTCACTGCCGATCCAGCGCACTATCTGGCAAAGCCGCCTTCGTTGGCCGCCATGGGGCATGGTTCCGGGTTGATAGGCATCGGTGGCACAACTGCGATGGCGGGCGTTCAGTCTGCGCCTCCGGTTGGCGCTCCGCCCAAGCCCGGCAAAGCCATTGTGTGGGTTTGCCCCATGGACCCCGAAGTCCGGGAGAGCCAACCGGTTCCATGCCCCATCTGTGGCATGGCGCTGGAGCCCGAGACCATTGACATGGAAGCGCCGGAGGCTGGCAATCCTGAGCTTGCCAGCATGACGCGCCGGTTATGGATTGCGCTGGCCTTTACGGTTCCTTTGTTTGCACTGGCCATGCTGCCCATGGTCATCCCCAGGGTCAACCCCATGAGCTTCAACATTGGGCATGCGTTGTCAATGCCGCGGCTTTCGCTGGTGTGGCTACAACTCGTCCTTGCCACCCCGGTGGTCCTCGGCTGCGGATGGCCTTTTTTCGAGCGTGCCTGGCTTTCGCTGCGCAACCGCAGCGCTAATATGTTTACGCTCATCGGTATAGGGACGGGAGCGGCGTACTTGTACAGTTTGGCGGCGACCCTCGCCCCGTCGTTGTTTCCGGCTGCAACCCAGACCATGAGCGGCCATCCTGACGTTTACTTTGAGGCATCGGCCGCCATCATCACGCTCGTACTACTAGGGCAGGTGATGGAGCTACGCGCACGTTCGCAAACCAGCGGAGCTTTGCGCGCGCTGCTCAACCTGAGTCCGCCGGTGGCACGCAAGGTGTTTGCGGTGGGTGGGCAGTCCCCAGAAGTTGAAATTGCGCTGGCGCAAGTTGCCGTCGGCGACCTGCTGCGGGTTCGCCCGGGGGAGAAGATCCCGGTGGATGGCATTCTCACCGAAGGCACCAGCAGTGTGGATGAATCCATGCTGACGGGCGAATCGGTGCCAGTAGAAAAGGAGGCGGGTGACCGGGTGATTGGGGCTACGCTGAACGGCCGCGGCTCGTTTTTGATGCGCGCCGAGCGCGTGGGAAGCGCCACCGTGCTGGCGCAAATTGTGCAGATGGTGAGCCAGGCCCAACGCAGCCGCGCTCCCATTCAGCGCCTCGCCGATCGGGTTTCCGCCTACTTTGTGCCAGCGGTAATCGCAGTCTCTGCCATTACCTTCCTGTTCTGGCGCATCCTCGGCCCCGAGCCGCGATTGAGCCACGCCATCGTCAATGCGGTCGCTGTCCTGATCATAGCTTGCCCTTGTGCGCTGGGCCTTGCCACGCCGATGGCGATTATGGTCGGCACGGGGCGGGGGGCATCGGCGGGAGTTTTGGTGAAGAATGCCGAAGCGCTGGAGACGCTGGAACAAGTTGAAGTGCTGATTGTGGATAAGACCGGCACACTGACCGAAGGCAGGCCGAGCGTGGTGGCCATGCATTCCTTTGGCGCGCTTGCGGAAGCAGATTGGCTTCGCCTTGCCGCCAGTGCTGAGCAGGGAAGCGAACACCCGCTGGCGGGCGCAGTGCTAGCCGCTGCCAAAGCTCGCACGCTAGCGCTTGCGCCGGTGGCGGACTTCCATGCGACCGCCGGGCAGGGGATTGCCGCTAACGTGAGGAGCGTACGCGTGCTGCTTGGTTCCGCGGCGTGGCTGGAAGCGAATGGCGTGGCTATGCCCTCTGCCGACGCTGACCCCCAAGTGGAGTCATCGCGCACTCCGCTAACGCGCGTTTTTGTAGCGATTGACGGCCAGTGCGCTGGCTCGCTCGACATTGCCGACGCGCTACGTCCTCACGCCCAGGCGCTGGTGCATGAACTGACGACTGCGGGGCTGCGGGTGGTTATGCTGACGGGTGACCAGCCCGCTGTGGCGCGAGCGGTTGCCGCCGAAGCTGGGATTGGTGAGTGGCAAGCGGCGATGCGTCCCGAAGATAAGGCTGCCTACATTCGTCGTTTGCAATCGCAAGGCTGGAAGGTGGCCATGGCCGGAGACGGCATCAATGACGCGCCTGCGCTGGCGCAGGCCGACGTTGGCATCGCCATGGGCACAGGAACCGACATCGCCATTGAAAGCGCAGGGATTACACTGTTGCGCGGTGACCTTTCCGCCCTGCTGCGGGCGCGGCGATTGAGTCGTGCCACCATGCGTAACATCCGGCAGAATTTGTTTCTGGCATTTGTGTACAACTCGTTAGGAGTGCCCATTGCTGCGGGAATCCTGTATCCGCTTTTTGGATTGTTACTCAGCCCGATCTTCGCCGCTGCTGCCATGAGCCTAAGTTCGGTTTCAGTGATAACCAACGCGCTGCGCTTACGGTATGCCAAGCTAGGCTAGTAGTCGAACCGTTTAGTCGGTTAGTCCAGTGTGTCATCCTGCGCGGAGTAAAGTTGACAGGTAGGCCGTCGAGTTTGCCGAGTAGAAGAATCCCTGCCCAGCCCATGATGCTGGAATGAAATATATGACACTTACCGATGGCGAGTTTCTGACCCAGTTTGAAGCTACTACCCTAGCGGCCTTTCACCATGAAGATCACGTGCGGGCGGCGTGGATCTACTTGCGGCAATATGATGTACTGAGTGCGTTAGCGCAATTCACCAATAGCTTGAAGCGCTTCGCCACCTCCCAGAACAAGCCCGAGCTTTATCACGAAACCATTACCTGGGCCTTCTTTTTACTGATCCACGAGCGCATGACCGAGCAGACTACGCAGATGGGGCAGCGAGGGGAGGATATCCCTGAGCAGGAAAGATGGCCAGCTTTTGCGAAAGCGAATCCGGACTTACTCACATGGAAGAGCGTAAAAGAAAATATTCTGACGCGCTACTATGACGAGGCGACGCTGCAATCAGTTGAAGCCCGGCGGCGGTTCGTCTTCCCGCGCGCCACAGCCGCGCTAAACATAGGGACGTCCGTCAGCTTGGTCGGAAAAACGCGGCAAGGTATCGAGCTTCTGCGTCGAAAGTGAAGTTACGCAACGCCCTCTCGTCGCAGTCGCTCCTACAGCTTATTCAAGTAATCCATTACTTCTGGCGAAGTCCAATCTATCGCGCCGATGAACTTTCGCTGGACCACGCCGTTGCGGTCGAGGATGAATGATTCCGGCCAGCCGGTCGTTCCATACAGCTTTGGACTCTTTTGCTCCGGGTCGCGCACCGTCAACAAGTTGACATTATGCTGCTGCAAAAACGAGTGATAGGCATCGGCATCTTCGTCAATACTTACCGCGATGACCGTAACTTTACCTCCGAGTTGCTGCTGCATCATCATCAGTGAGGGCAACTCTTCCACGCAGGGCGGGCACCATGTGGCCCAAAAATTCACGACGACGATTTTGCCCGACTTCTTGTACTCGGCCAGATCCACCTTGCGGTCGGCATCTTGAATCACGAAGTTGGGTGCGGCTTCGGCAATGCGCGGCGGCTTGGGTGTGGTGTAGCAGCCGGAGGCCAGCAACAGGGTGGCCAGCGCCGCCACACGCAGAGCGGCGGCGGAGAGCGAACGGAAGTGAACGGTCAACAGGGCAGTTTTTATGGGCATCATATTCGCAAAGCTATAATACCCAAAGTGATGGGAGATGTGACGCAGCCCGCAAGCGGCAGTGAGCCCCGTCTCACCGCGCCAGCCGATGCTGCGGTCTTGCGCCCGCCCCGAATCTCTGTGATTGTGCCCGCGCGCGACGAGGAATGCTGCCTGCGAACCTGCCTGAACTCTTTGGTGACACAGACGGGGGTGAGCTTTAAAGTGATTGTGGTGAACGACGGCTCAACCGACAGAACCGGGGAGATTGCGAGTGAGTTCGCGCAAGCCTATAAGAATGTGCAGGTTATCGTGCCACCCGCACTCACCGAAGGTTGGATTGGCAAGAACAACGCTTGCGCGGCCGGGGCTGCCGTCGCATGCGGGCAGTGGCTGCTGTTTACCGACGCAGACACTTTTCACCAACCAGGCTCGCTGGCCGCAGCCTTGACGGAAGCCGAGTCCAAACGAGTGGGCTTGCTGTCGTATTCTCCGGCGCAGGAGGTACATGGCTTTTGGCAAAGAGCCGTGATGCCCGTGGTTTTTGCCGAACTAGCCACTGCTTATTCCCCGCGTCAGGTCAGTGACCCAGCCTCACCCCAAGCGGCGGCGAATGGCCAATATGTTTTCATCAGGCGCGACGTATATGACGAAATCGGAGGCCATCAGGCAGTGGCCGGCGAACTTCTGGAAGACGTGGCCCTCGCTCGCCGAGTGAAAGCAGCCGGACACGCCATTCTCTTCCGCAATGCGCACGAGGCCGTCCGCACCCGCATGTATTCCAGCTTCGCCCAGATGAAAGAAGGTTGGACCAAGAATCTGGTGTTGCTATTTCCGGCGGCCGGGCGACTTGCTTGGCGGCGTGCGGCCGAGTTTGCGACGATCAGCAGCGGGCTGGTATGCGCGGCGCTCGCGGCCACACTCGGCTGGTGGGATCTCGCGGCTGCGTCGCTGACCATAGCCCTGTTTACCTACGTGAGGTTCTTGCACCGCATTCGTCGAGCGGAGTTTCCGTGGATCTCCAACTGGCTTGCCATCTTTGGGTTGCCGGTGTTTGTGCAACTCTTACGCCGTTCCGCCATCCAATGGAAGGGTGCTGGCATCACATGGAAGGGCCGCCGTTACGGGCCGCCTGCTGCCACCGGCCGGTGAGTATGACGTTTGCTTTACCGCAGTTGCGCGCTGGCCCTCCGCCACAAACAACAAGCACCCTGCACCTCTACTTACAGGACTCTTACTTATGGTTTATCTGACGCGCAAAGCCGAGTTTTCCGCCTCACACGTGTACCACAATCCCGCCTTTTCGGCGGAAGAGAACCTGCGCGTATTCGGCAAATGTAACAACCCGAACGGACACGGCCACAACTACACCTTGGAAGTGACAGTGAAAGGCCCGATAGATGCAACCACAGGATTCGTGGTGGACCTGAAAGAGTTGAAGGAAGTGATGCACCGCGAAGTGCTTGACAACATGGATCACCGTTTTCTGAACAAGGAAGTTGCTGAGTTTTCCGGGCCTCAAGCTCTAATTCCGACGACCGAGAATCTTGCGATTGTGATTTGGCAGCGGCTGGCCCCCAAGTTGAAGGTGGCGCAGTTACATCGTGTGCGTATTTACGAGACGCCCGACCTGTTTGCCGATTGTTATGGTGAGGTTTAATCATGAAAGTCCATCTCAGCCGCCGCTACTGGTTTGCTGCCTCGCATCGCCTGCACAGTGATGCCTTGAGTGACGAGGCAAATCGCGAAACTTATGGCAAGTGCAATAATCCCTATGGGCACGGCCACAATTATTTTCTGGAAGTCACCCTGAGCGGCCCGGTGGACTCAGCTACGGGGATGGTGTGCAATCTTGCCGATCTCGACGGCTTCGTGCACAGCCATATCCTTGAGCGCTTCGATCACGATCATTTGAATCTGCGTCCAGAATTCGCGGGAATTGTGCCTACTACGGAAAATCTTTGCGTGGTGATTGATGGAATTGTGCGCCGTGGCTTCACGCAAGCGCATCTGCACAGTGTCCGGATAGAAGAAACAATGATGAATTCGTTTGAGTACGCGGGCGGCGCGGAGTTGCATCCGTAGCAGTTTGCGGCGTATGGGGCTAGCAGAAGGGAAGTTCTACCACTATGAAGACCTTAACCACTGTGCCGTTTGCTGTTTCCGAAGAAATTGGGCGCACTGACCCAGAATCCATGGAAGAACTCGTCCGCAAAATGCTGATTCAGGTGGGCGAGAACCCGGGCCGTGAAGGTCTGCTGCGTACCCCCGAGCGAGTAGCCCGTGCCTACGAGTTCTTGACCAGCGGCTATCAAGAAGATGCGGCACAAGTGCTGCATGGCGCACTGTTTGAAGAAAAGTATGACGAGATGGTCATCGTCAAAGACATTGAAGTGTTTTCACTGTGCGAGCATCACATGCTGCCATTTTTTGGCAAGGTGCACGTGGCGTATATTCCCAATGGCAAAGTCATCGGGCTTAGCAAGATTCCGCGTCTCGTGGATGTGTTTGCCCGGCGCCTGCAAGTACAGGAACGCCTGACGGTGCAAATCGCCGATGCGGTGCAAGAGGCGATCCACCCGCAGGGTGTGGGCGTAGTGATTGAAGCTCGCCACCTTTGCATGATGATGCGCGGCGTGGAAAAGCAGCATTCCGCTACCGTCACCTCTGCCATGTTGGGTGCCTTCCGCGATGAAGCGACCACCCGCAAAGAGTTTCTGAGCCTCATCCGGGGCAAGCGTACTGGGGATTAGCGACCGAGCCGAAGCACAGCACATTTACTACAACGGGTTTACTACAGCTGGTTAACCACCGCGGAAAGGGTGTCTGTTCGCTCTGTGGTGCCGGGTTTGTTCTACACTCAAGCCATGCCCCGAACTCCTTCCGGCCGGCTTACCGGCAAAGTTGCTCTCGTCACTGGAGCCTCACGCGGCCTTGGTTATGCCACTGCGGAAGCCCTTGCCGCCGAAGGGTGTTCGCTCTGGCTCGCCGGGCGCGACACAGCGTTGCTCGGCCACGCACTCAGCGACCTTAGCAAATACAACGTCAGCCTATTTGCCTCGGAGTGCGATGTGCGCGAGCCTGAATCCATCGCACGCATGTTTCTCGACTTCCGTCGGAAGCACAAGCGGCTTGACATCCTGGTCAATAACGCCGGTATCGCCCCGCGGAGTACCCTGATCGCCAAGGTGACGCTCGAAGATTGGTTCAACACCATCGCCACCAACCTGTCGGGGCCTTTCCTGGTAACGCAGGCGGCATTGCCGTTGATGAAGTCGGGCGGAGTGATCGTCAACAACCTCAGTGTGGCGACCCGGCAAGTGTTCGCCGGCACCTCCGCTTACAGCGCGTCGAAGTCAGGGTTGCTCGCGTTTACCAACGTCCTGCGTGAAGAGTTGCGCCCCAAAAAAATTCGCGTCCTAGCCTTGCAACCCGGTGCTACAGATACCGATATTTGGGACACCTTCTGGCCCGACGCTCCCCGGCAGAAGATGATGAAGCCTGAATCCGTGGCGCGAGCACTGGTGAACGCCATCCTCACACCCGCCGACGCTGCCGTGGACGAGTTAGTGCTGAATCCTCCCGGTGGGGCACTGTAGGCTTACAGCCGCGGCAGTTGTGCTGTTTTACAGGCAGCGCCGACCGCTCTTGGTAAACCCCCTCACCAAGCCCCATACCGGTACCGCTGTACCCGCTGCGGAATCAGCTTAATCAGCAGCATCCCCGCCAGAAAGCCGCCGACGTGCGCCCAAAAGGCTACGCCACCGCTTGCTGCATGTGCTGTGGAAATTTCGGTGACCGCACCGCCCAGAAACTGGGCCAGAAACCAATATCCCAGCACGATCCACGCCGGAATCCACCAAAAGGTGAAGATGATAATAAGGGGGACAATCGTCAGCACTTTGGCGCGCGGATACAGCAACAGAAACGCGCCCATCACTCCCGCGATGGCTCCGCTGGCACCGACCGTTGGCACGGGCGATCCCCAATTCAGCAGCACTTGGGCAATCCCTGCGGCCACTCCGGTCACCAAGTAGAACAGCAAATAGGGCAGGTGGCCAAGGTAGTCTTCCACGTTGTCGCCGAAGATCCAGAGCACCCACATATTGGCGATGAGGTGGAGCCACGAGGCATGCAGAAACATGGAGGTGAATAGCGGCAGCAGCGCCTGCACGGCGTTAGTATGGCCCACGTGGCCTGACCCGGCAAGCCACGCTACCAGATGCTGCGGAACCGCGCCCAACCTATAGAATAGCGCATCGCGCTCGGCTCTGGGCAGCGCCAGCTCCATCAAAAACACCATTGAGTTCAGCGCAATGAGAAAATAGGTAACGTAAGGGGTGGAGAAGCGCGGCGCGTCGTCACGTAGCGGAATCATATTGGTAAGGCGTCCGGAGTGTTGTTGTGTGGTGTCGCGATGGTGGCTTCGCGTTCACCGGAACGGTTCCGGAGAGACTCTTTGTTTCACCATAGCAGAAGGCTGGGCATAATCAGAATCCAAGCACGAAATCTCTCTCCACGAAATCGCTGTCCGCGAAAGCTCTGTCCGCGAGAGATCTGTCCACGAGAGCTGTCTCCGCGAGATCTGTCTCAATGAATGGTGTCCTCATCATTGACAAGCCTTCTGGCTGCACCTCGCACGATGTCGTCGCGCGGGTGCGACGCATTGTGGGCGAAAAGTCCGTGGGACATCTTGGCACGCTCGACCCCATGGCCACTGGCATCTTGCCGCTGGTGCTGGGCAAGTGGACTCGGCTGGCCCAGTTTTACACTCAGTCGGCCAAAACGTATGAAGGGTGCATCCGCTTCGGTTTTGCTACTGACACCTATGACGCCGAGGGCGAGGCTAGCAGTCCTGAAGTGGCGGTGAGGCTCGATCCGTCGGGTTTGGCGGGGGTAGCGACAACCTTCGTTGGCAGCAGCGACCAGATGCCGCCGCCATTTTCCGCGAAGAAGATTAAGGGGGTGCCAGCCTATAAGCTGGCCCGCGAGCAAAAGCCGGTGGAGCTTACGCCCAAGCGAGTGACCATCGAGTCGCTAGAAATTGCAAGTGTGGAAGGGAACTCTTGCCACTTTCGTGCGGCGGTATCGTCGGGCACCTACATCCGTTCGATCGCGCATGAGATGGGCCGGCGGATGGGCTGTGGAGCCCATTTGGCCTCCTTGCGTCGTACCGCGTTTGCGGAATTCACCCTAGGCGATGCAGTCACTTTAGACAGGCTTGCCGAGGCTGCCT
The DNA here is from genome assembly GCA_025356095.1 of Acidobacteriaceae bacterium. GTDB lineage: Bacteria > Acidobacteriota > Terriglobia > Terriglobales > Acidobacteriaceae > JANXUR01. Next base: position 70,743 of record JANXUR010000068.1, read on the forward strand.
GTGCGGGCACGGCACAGGCTTTGTTCCTACACCCCCGGCGGCTGGTGCCGGCGATGTCGGCGGTGGGGGTGTCGGAAGAGGTGGCTGGGCACATCCGGCTCGGGCGTGCGGTGAATGTGCCGGTTTTTGCGCCTGCTGCTGAGGCTCGGCAGGTAAAGGTTTTCTGCGGCCAAGCCGATCTTGTTGCCATCTGCACCCGCATTGCAGGCACCCTCTACCAGCCGACGATTGTTTTCCCAATTTGATTGTGAAATGTGTTCTGTATTGATGTAATACATGCAGTAACGATCATAAAATGCAGATAATAAATATGTTGTGGGTGGATTGGTGGTTATCACTTGGATCGGGAGTGGCGGGCTGCGTAGGTCGAAGCGGGGATGTGTTTGCCTCAGCATGTAATGTCTGATAACAAGTATTATGACGAATCTGCAACTACGACTAGCCACGTACTTCCAGCCTTGTTAGGATTAGCCCATCTGTAAGCGTCTCAACTCAACATGCCATGGCATCCCAAGGCTTCGGGATCGTCGGCGCGTAAACGCTATCTCCACCAGATCGAAAAAGGACCCCAAGATGAATGTTCGTAAGTTTCTCCTGATGGTTTCTGCCATCGTCGTGCTCTCGGCCGCCCTTAGCGCCCAAAGCTGGCAGCAAGTTACCAACCACGCAACCTTCACTGCCAGCGTCGCCCTGTTGCAGACCGACGGCACGGTCATGGTTCACAAGTACAACTCCACCAACTGGTGGAAGCTGACCCCGGACATCAACGGCAGCTACCAGAACGGCACCTGGAGCCAGCTCGGTTCCATGCCCTCCGGCTACACCCCGCTTTACTACGGTTCGTCAGTGCTGAACGACGGCCGCGTGCTGGTCGAAGGCGGCGAGTACCTGAACCTTTCCGCCGTGTGGACCAACAAGGGTGCCCTCTACAACCCCAAGACCAATGTTTGGACCAACATCGCCCCCCCCACGGGCTGGGCGAACATCGGCGATGCACAGCAGGTTATTCTGGCCAACGGCACGCTGTTGCAAGCGAACTCGCTGACCAGCCAGCAGGCCACCTTCAACGCCACCACCTTTGCCTGGACCTCGGTCGGCAGCGGCAAAGCCGATGGCAACGACGAAGAGGGCTACGCCTTGCTGCCTAGCGGCAAAATTCTTACCATTGACGCCAACAACACCAGCAACCTGACCAACTCCGAGATCATGGACCCCACCACATTTGCGTGGAGCTCGGCTGGCAGCACCATCGTCAAGCTGCCTGATCTCACCTCCAACGGCGGCGGTTCACATGAAATCGGTCCGATGATTCTGCGTCCCGACGGCACCGTGTTCGCCACCGGCGCGACGGCCAACACCGCGATCTACAACACATCCACGGGGGTGTGGAGCGTGGGTCCGACCTTCCCCACCAGCGGCGGCCAGCTCGACGCGGCCGATGCACCGGCTTGCTTGCTGCCCAGCGGCAATGTTCTGGTTACGCTGAGCCCCGGCATCTTCGGCACCAACACCAAGTTCTATGAGTATGACGGCAGTGGCTTTATTGCTGAGCCAGTTACCACCAACTCGCCCAGCAAGTCTTCCTACGAATTCCGCATGGTTGTGCTGCCGACCGGTCAGGTTCTGGCCACCGACGGCACTGCCGACGTAGAAATCTACACTCCGACCGGTAGCCCGAACTCTGCATGGGCTCCGACCATCACCCAGGTTGGAACCACTTTGACCCATGGCAAGACCTTCAGCATCAAGGGCACTCAGTTCAACGGCCTGTCGCAGGATTGCGCCTACGGTGATGATGCTCAGTCGGCCAGCAACTATCCGCTGGTTCGCATCACCAACACCGCTACGGGTCACGTGTTCTACGCCAAGACCCACAACCACAGCACCATGGGCGTGGCCACTGGCGCGGCGTCGGTTACCACGAAATTCGATGTGCCAGTTGGCATCGAATTGGGCGCCAGCACACTCGTTGTAGTGACGAACGGCATCCCCTCGGTTGCCAAGAACGTCACCATCAACTAGTCGTCGAGTGGTGTTGAGGCTTGAGCCTATTTTGCCGCAACCCAAAGGGCCGAACGCAACCGCGTTCGGCCCTTGTATTGTTGTTGATGTTCTTCATGTTGTTGATGTTGCTGTGAGGTGCATCTCAACGGCCCGACTATTTCTCTTGACAACCTGTGCAATCGGCGTATCGTCAGCGACAGCGGAGACTTTCTCGCCTCGCTGGATGGCCCATCTTGTTTCCCCTGATGGAGCCAGTTCTAGCGGCGCAAGGCAGCCTTCAGCAAAACTCAAGAGAAAAACTTAGGAGAACACGATGAATTCTCGTGCATTGCTGCGTCACGCAGTTGCGGTATTGATGTGTCTGGTAAGCGTTGGCGTAACGGCATCAGCTGAAACCATGCTGATGCCACCCAAGATTTTGGTGATCCAGCGAGAAGTGGTGAAGCCGGGCAAAGCTCACGCGCACAGTCTGGTAGAAGCTCAATGGGCACAAGCCTACAAAGACGCCAAGATGTCCCACTGGATGGGCATGACTTCCCTCTCCGGAGAAACCCGCGCGCTGTTTCTGCGGGGTTATGACTCAGAGGCGGCATGGGCGGCTCAGTCGGCGTCCGTGGAGAAAAATGCTGCTTTGGCAGCAAAGTCGGCAGCTCTTGCGGAAAAAGATGGCGACGTACTGAGCAATTTCCGCCAGTCAGTGTTCCTCTTTAAGCCCGAACTAAGCTATCGCGCGGATTCGATTGCCGTGGCCGGTTTGCGCTATTGGAAGATCACCACCATCCGGCTGAAGTTCGGATATGCCGATGAGTTTGCCGAGATTCGCAAGATTGTAAAAGCTGCGCACGAAAAGGCAAACCTGCAGGAATCCTATGTCGTCTATCATTTGCTGGAAGGCGGCGATGGCATGGACACCTACCTCATCATGATACCCATGCAGACGCTGGCTGAGGATGATGCGACGGACACCTTACACGGAGACGCGTATCACAAGGCCTTGCCTGATGACTGGAAGGCAACCAACTCCAAGTTCGTCCGCGAGGCTGCGACAGGGGTAGAGACGCATTTGTTCGCCATTGACCCCAACATGAGCGTCCCACGCAAGGAGTGGATGGAAGCCGACAAGTTCTGGGATACCAAAACGATGGCGAAGGCGTCTATGAAACCCATGGCCAAGGCCGCCAAGCCAGCAGCAACGGAAGCTCCGAAACCGTAATAGGTTAAGCCGTAGCAATTTGAGAACAGATTAGTTCTCAACCAGAGAGGCCGCGCTAGGCAGCGCGGCCTCTTTGTGTTGTTCCTACTTCGAGCTTAAACGCTACCCGACAAGACCGCTTTCAGATCACGCCTGAATGCATCGAGGGTCGCCAGCCGCTCTTCGGTCGCTTCCACTTCAGTTCCCTTCCACTGGAACACCTTGCGGTTCGGCTTCTCCACCAGCACCCCAACCTCGTCCCCAATCTTCCAACCCGGCGCGCCCAGTATCTGGACGCCGTCTGGAAGCGGCAGCAACATCGCCACGCACTCGCCGCGCACCACACCCACCGCCTTCGGGTAGCGCTCGAAGGTTTGCAGGTCAAAGCCCGCGACGTAAAGTTGCTGTAGTTGCTCGGCTGAATCAGGCATCAGGCTATTCTCTCAGTTTAGTCATTGATGATGAAAAGTGGGAACTCTCGTCCCCATTTGCCCGTACAAACGGATGGGTGCGCGGCTGCGTCTGGCGGAGGCCCTTTGGACAAGGAGACGAGATGAAAAGCCACGATCGAGAAGCCTCACCCCAAACTTATGCACGAACCGCCGGAGTTCTCTATTTGTTTGTAATCGTGGCCGCCCTTTTTGGCGAGGCGTTCGTGCGCGGCAAGCTTATTGTTCCGGGGGACGCCGCAGCTACCGCCGCCAACATCATCGGGTCCGAATCGCTGTTCCGTATTGGTCTCGCAGTCGAACTGCTCACCTGCGTTTGCGACGTGGTGCTGGCCATGATCCTTTACACGTTGCTCAAGCCTGTGAACCGCAACTTGGCTTTGCTCGCAGCGTTCTTCCGCTTGACGTTTGTAGCTTTCTACAGTGTCGCCAAACTCTTCGAAATCGCGGCCTTGCTGCTGCTCGGCCAGGCTGACTACCTTAAGGTGTTTGAGCCGCAGCAACTGCACACCGTCGCATATCTGTCACTTAGCCTACATGACTCTGGATATGGGGCCAGCTTGCTCTTCTTCGGGTTCTGTACCTCGCTGTTTGGCTACTTGATTTACCAGTCCAAGTACCTGCCCCGGCTCATCGGTGCCCTGATGGTGATTGCAGGCGTGGGGTATTCCATTTACAGCTTGGCGCAGATGCTCTCACCCGCTTTCACGTCGAGGTTGTTGTTCCCTTGGCTCTTGTTGCCCGGGTTTGTCGCGGAGCTTGGACTCTGTCTGTGGCTTATCGTCAAAGGTGTCAACATCACCCGCTGGGAGGAGAGAATGGACAATTCCGCGTAGGAACGGATGAAGGGACACCGCAGCAACCCCTCTCACTCTAGCGGGAGAACACGGCTCCGTGGGCGTAGACGGTTCCCGTCCAGCCGTGCGGCCATTCGCGCTGATTCAGACTAAACCCCACTTTGCCGTCGAGGCCCTTGAACGCTTCATCGAATGAGAGTTTTCCGGTCGCTTGATCCAGTTTCAGCAAGTACACCCGGCCCGATTGCCCGGTAGCGACGAGCCTTTGTGTCTTCTCGCCCCAACCCGTCCAATGTGCCGGATAGTCCTCGCCCAGAACCAGCCGCGAAACCTCTACCGGCTGATCCGGTTTCGTAAGGTTAATCACGATCAAACCGTGGATCGCGGGCACGCTCTGCACCAAAAAATGCCCGACAATCGTCGGCACTCCGCACCACTGCCCTGGAAACACGTACACCAGCTTCGACGAGGGATTGTCCCCTGCGATCCCGGTAATGCGCTCAATCCCGCAGCCGAGCGTCTGTACGTAAACCGACCCATCCGGCCCGCGCCGCGGCTCTTCCGGCCCAATCTGGCTGTAGTGGTTGCTACCGGGGTCGAGATACGCCGTGTGCAGCAGCTTCAGGTCGGATAGCCGCCAGATCTGATACGTAACTCCAAAGAAGTCAGACTCTTGCATCGAGGTGTTGGTCACCAGCGCGCGGTCAATTTCCGGCAGGATTACCACGCCATACGGCATCAGGTCAGCGCCCGCGAACGCGGAATCGAAGTTGCCCGCCGCGCGCACCACGTTGCCTTGGTCATCCATCTCCACCAGCCCACCGGAAAGCGAGTCTGCGGGTTCGCCGTAGGTTTCCACAGTAAGCATCGCCTGGTCATGGCTGGCCGGATGCGCCATCGCCTCGGCCATGCTCGGGGCTTTATGCTGGAACGTAGCCAGCACGTGCCCGTTCGGCAGCCGCAAATAGGAGTGCGGATGCATAAATCCGCCCCGGTCATAAAACGAAGTCACCGTCTTGGGGTGTAGCGGATCGCGCAGGTCAAAAATGAACGTCCGACCCGGATCGTGGTCGTTTGCAAACAACATGCCGCTTGCTGGCATGGTGTATTCGGTATGGTGCGGACGAACTGTCTTCTGGTCGGTGGGCAGCGTCGTCACCAGCTTGCCATAGTTAGGCGACCCGGAGTCGGCGTCAACCACCATCAGGAAGTCATTCGCTTTGTGTTCAGCGTCGCCGCCCCAAACAAACAGGTAGCTGCCACTCGAAGGCTTTCCAGATTCGGAAAACGCCAACCCACACACCACTGGCGCCAGCATGAGCGCGAACAGCACCTTCCACCGCAAACTTCCAACCATGAACCGTCCTATCTCGCCAGATGGCTGGCTTTACATCTTGTACTTGCCCATGTCATCGTCCCCGAGGCCTTCCAGCCACTTACGCAGCTCTTCGGCGTTCACTGGTTCGGGAGAGCTTGCACTTACCTTCGCCTTGAGCAGTACTTCCTTGTCCACAAAGATCGGGCAATCCATGCGTAAAGCCAGCGCCAGCGCATCCGAGGGGCGCGAATCCACACTCATCAGCTTGCCCTGCCGCTCCACCCAAATCACTGCGTAAAAGGTGTCGTCGCGCAGTTCAGTCACCACCACACGGCGAATCTCGGCGTCGAAGCCCACCAGCAGACTCTTTAGCAGGTCGTGAGTCATTGGGCGCGGCGTCGCGACCTTTTCAATTTCCAGCGCGATGGCATTCGCCTCGTAGGAGCCTACCCAAATCGGTAGCACCGCGTCGGTATCCACCTCTTTTAGGACGACGATAGGCACATTGGTCACCGGGTCCATCATCAAGCCCCGAATCTTCATTTCGACTTCCATCGTGTGGCTCCTCCAAAAACCCCTAGCGTAAACCAGCTCACCGCAAGCTTACCGCAAGTGAGCAGCTGACCGCCGCAAATCTCATCCCCGCGCTGCGGCAAACCTTATTTCGTCTGAGACATTTCCCCCGGTCATCAGACAAACCACACTCGCTCCCCAACCAGCGGCTACGCCGTAACGTAGCCAAGCGGCGGTCGCAGCAGCCCCCGCTGGTTCCGCCACCACATCTTCGTGACGCATCAGCCACCGTACGGCCCCCAGCAATTCGACCTCACTCACCAGCACTACATCCTCCACCAGCTCGCGCACCGTCGCTACGTTCGCTTCTTCCGGCGTCCGCGTGGCCAAACCGTCGGCAATGGTGACGCAGGTTTCCGTCGGCGTTGCCTTACCCGCCTTCCACGACAGGTAGTACGAAGGAGCTTGCTCGGCCTGCACGCCGACGATGCGAATCGCTGGCTTTAGGTGCTTGGCCGCAAAGGCCACGCCCCGAATCAGCGCGGTATCACCCATGGGGACTATGAGCGTCTCCACCTCTGGCAACTGCTCGATGATTTCGCAAGCGATGACCGCTGGCCCGTGCAGCAGGTCGGGGTCAGTGCCGTCGTTTAAGAAAAAGGCACCGTTGCTGGCAGCATACTCGACCGCCACCAGGTAGCCCGCGGCCGAATCCACGCCAACTTCCACTACCTCGGCCCCAAGAGCAAGAATACGCGCCCGCTTCACCGGATTCGGGTTCTCGGGCAAAAAGATCCTCGCGGGCACTCCGAGCAACTGCGCAGCGTATGCCACCGCCGCACCATGATTCCCTGTGCTGGAAGCCACGACTTCGCGAATCGGCCCTCGCGCCAAATTGACCGCCAAGGCGTAGACAGCCCCCCGAGGCTTGAACGATCCGGTGGGCAGCTCTGATTCCATTTTGAGAAAAACGCGTGACGGGTCTGCGGGTGATGGCTTGGTAGAGGAATGGCTGTTGCGGGTTGTGGAAAGGCTGTTGGCGCGGCGGAGCGATGTAACTGGCAGGTACCGTTCGAGCAAAGCACGCGCGGTTCTCACCTCAGCAAAGGTCATACCCTAGCCAACCCAGTCCCCGGCCAAGCTATTAGGGAACGTTGCGGTAACCCTGACTGAGCCATAGCTTCCAACCATTGGCCGAAAATCATCTGCCGCAACAAAGTTTACGGTTTTGTTCTGGGAACTGCGGCCGTACCACTGGCGTTTGGCAGAATTCAACCCCTCCACCATTACTTCAATTTCCGCGCCTAAGTGTCTGCGATTACGCGTTGCTTGCGTCTCGCGCTGGCGGTTTTGCAGGATTGCCAGTCGCCGTGACTTCTCTTCCTCGGGAACCGCGTCCGCCATGGACTGTGCCGGCGTATTCGGGCGAGGGCTGTACTTAAAGAAGAAGCCATTGTCGTAGCCGACTTCCTCCATCAAGCTGAGCGTCTCCTCAAAATCGGCCCCGGTCTCGCCCGGAAAGCCGACGATGATGTCGGTCGTCAGGCTCAAGTCGCGCTTGGCGGCGTGCATCCAGCTAATGCGCTCAAGATACTGCTCGCGGGTATAAAGACGCTGCATTAGATTCAGCACCCGAGTCGAGCCGCTCTGCACGGGTAGGTGGATGTGGTCGCAAAGCTTTGGCGTGGCATCCATCGCTTCCACAATATCTTTGCCAAAGTCACGTGGATGCGACGTGGTGAAGCGAACGCGGCGGATGCCGTTGATTTCACTTACGGCAACTAACAGTTCAGCAAAGCTCTTAATGCCAGTAGTATCCCGGTAAGAATTCACGTTTTGCCCGAGGAGTTGGATGTCAGTGAAACCGGCGTCGGCCATGCGACGCGCCTCTGCCAAAACTGACGCGGACGAGCGGCTGCGCTCCTTGCCACGGGTGTATGGGACGACGCAATAGGCACAAAACTTGTCGCAGCCCTCGATGATGGTGATGTATCCGCGATGCTGGTTGGAGCGGGCAGTAAATTCGGTTTCAAAGCATTCTTCAGTCTCGCGGTCGTCGAGGCCGGTGACGCGGCGGGCACCGTTTTCCAAGTCGCGCAGCATCCCGCTCAGCTTGTTATAGCTGGCCGAGCCGCAGACCAGCGAGACGTGCGGAGCCTTATCAAAGATCGCAGCGCCTTCCTGCTGCGCGACGCAACCCAGAACGCCAAAACGCTTACCCTTTTGCCGAAATTTATATTCATCCAGCCGATGAAACACCTTTTGCTCCGCCTTGTCGCGAATGGAACAGGTGTTGTAGAGCACTAGATCCGCGTCGTCGGCCGTTTCCACCTGACGGTAGCCTTCGGCGAACAGCGTACCCATGATCTTTTCCGAATCATGTGCATTCATCTGGCAGCCAAATGTCTCTAGATAGAATGACTTAGCGGGGATAGCACTCTCGGTGACAAACTCTGCGTCGGGGCCAACCGCAGCGCGGGCCCCGACTTGCGCTGGACTGGCCACCTGTCGCGCTGGTGGCTCGCCAATCTGTATTAGTTGTGGCATCGCCTTCAGTATAACCGGATGGAGGGCCACAGCTCGGATGCCCATCCCGCTGTGTTCCTCGCGGATGCGTTTGGGCACGACGATGTAGCCCGCGTCGCGGCTGCCGACGACGTCTGTGCGCGCTGTGCCCCAATGCCAGTACCACGCAGCAACGTAGGCGCAAAGCACGGCGTCGAGTTGGTCTTCCACTTCTTTGAATGCCGCGCCGCCGGAGTCGGGTACGGCGGGCAGCTCTTGCTCGGTCAACGTGATGTGCGGCTGCATTGCCGGGAGGCGCGTCAGCATCAGGCTGCGCAGGCGGTTGAGTTCGCCGATGCGGAAAGCGGCGGTGCGTCCGGCTTTGCGTTTGTACTGGATGATGCGCTCGAGGCCGAACATCTGCACATAGGAAGCGTGGGGAAAGGCTTCAAACTGCCAGCGACCGGGTGCGTGGGGGGCAAGATTGGCGGCGTGGGCAAAGCCCATCGCCGCGAGCTTGGCACTGAAGCCGATGGTTTAGGCAGCGAATGGGCGCACGAGGTTCGCCGGATAGGCACCGGCATGGTATTTGCCATAGTGATGATGCATGGCCTTATCGCAGTCGCGCATTCCGGCGGGGTTGGCAATGACGAGCGGCGCATCTACGCCGACAATGGCATCGTGGGTGTCTGCCACGTCCCTCACCCACGCGAGGATGTCAGCTTCCGCCGAGCGGCGGTCAAGGCTGGTGAGGCGCAAGGTGATTGCCTTCGCAGACTTACCCGAAGTATTGCTGGCGAGGGCAGCTAGACCACTCGGCTTGCCATGCCATCCGAGATCTATGCCGAGAAAGAGCACGTAGCCCCGCATCTTAGTTCAGCAATTCGGACTTCAGGTGATTCACACTGATGAGGTACTAACATAAGGACTGGCCGAGTTTCCGGCCAGTCCTGCATAAGTTGCTGCCGCTGCGCGGGTTACATTACCAGACTTTGCAGCGGTCCGCTTCTGGACGGACCATGGCCGACCCTGATTTGCAACTAAATGCATTGGCAAAAGCGGGCAGGTTAGACAGCGGTCCGATGACGCGGTACTTAGCGATAGGGTGGGGATCTCCCTGCACCATTGCCCGCTGGGCTTCGGGACGAATTTCATCGCCACGCCACTGACCCCATGCAATAAAGAACTGCTGGTCTGGGGTTAAGCCATCTACCGTGGAAGCTGGATGCATCTTCTGAGCCTTTTGGAAAGCTAAGTAAGCAATGGAGGCACCGGCTAAGTCACCAATACTTTCACCGAGAACCAACTTGCCATTGTGGTGAATGCCGGGTTCGATAAAGTAGCCATCGAATTGCCGCACCACGCAAGAGGTCTTATCCTCAAAGCGCTTCAGGTCGTCGGTAGTCCACCAGTTGTTCAGGCGGCCTTCGGCGTCGTACTGCGCGCCCTGGTCGTCAAAACCATGACTAATCTCATGCCCAATCACTACGCCGATGCCGCCATAGTTAATCGCATCCACGCCTTTAGGGTCAAAGGCCGGAGGCTGTAATATGCCGGCTGGAAAAACGATTTCATTCAACAGTGGATTGTAGTAAGCGTTCGAGGTTGGCGGAGTCATGCCCCAGCGGCCGCGGTCTGTAGGTTTGCCCATCAGGCCACGATCTTCGTTGATGTTCCAGCGCGACGCCGCGTCCTGGTTATTCCAGTAAGAATCACGGCTCAGCACGATGCTGCCGTAGTCTTTCCATTTATCGGGATAGCCAATTTTCGGATTAAAGGTAGCGAGCTTTTCCAGCGCTTTTTTCTTGGTTTCGGGACTCATCCAATCGAGGCCTTCGACGGTGTCGTGCATGGCGGCCAGAATGTTGTGTACCATCTCTAGCGCGCGGGCTTTGGCTTCGGGTGAAAAGTGAGTTTCTACATATTTTTTGCCAAGTGCATCGCCCAACTGCGCGTCCGTCGCTTCCGTGCAACGCTTCCAGCGTGGCTTCAGTTCCTTCGCGCCATTCAGATATGCCCCATAGAAAGAGAAGTTCTCTTCTACAAACGGCTGGGAGAGCGCGTCAGCACCACCGTGAAGGTACTGCCAGCGTAAGTAGGTCTTCCAGTCGGAAAGAGGGGTCTCGCGAATGGCGCGGTCTACTTCTTGCAGGAACTTGGGTTGATCTACATTCATAGCAGCGCGAGAGATATTGGCTTCGCTAAAGTAGGTGGCCCAATCCATGGCGGGCGTCAGCTTCTGTAAATCGCCGAAAGTAGTTACGTGATCTGTGGCTTGCGGATCGCGCAGAGCTACATTGTCAAGAGTAGCCTCGGCGAGTTTTTTCTCGAAGGCGAACACTGTAGCAGCGGAAGCTTTGGCCTTGGCTTCGTCGTATCCTGACAACTTAAAAAGGTTGGTAACATGGATAAGATATTTTTCGCGAGCCTCCACAAAGCGCGGCTCTGTCTTCAGGTAGTAGTCGCGGTCGGGGAGCCCCAGCCCGCTGGCACCGATATCTGTAATCGTCTGCGTGGGGTTATGATTACCGGGAGTGGAGCCGACCGCAAAGGGCACGAACGCGCCCTGATCGTGCAGGTGGCGAATCACACGCTGTAAGTCAGCAGTGGTCTTCATCGAGTCTATCTCAGTAAGCATGGGCTGGGCAGGCGCCAGGCCGAGCTTGTTGATGCGCGACTCATCCATGCACGAGCCGTAATAGTCGCCAATCAGTTGCTCGGAGCTACCTTTGGGCCAGTCAGTACGTTTGGAGACATCGTCGAGAATAACCTTGAGCTGCTCCTTGGACGTTTCGCCCGCTTCCCAGCGGCGGCTCCAGCGGGTCATGGAGGCAGGAATGGGATGCTCGGCGCGCCAGGTGCCGTTGGCGTATTGGAAGAAGTCGGTGCAAGGGTCGGCCTTACGGTCAAGATCACCGAGTTGCACGCTGCGCTGCGGCGTGGTTTGCGCGAAGAATTGGATGGAGAGTGCGAAGACAAATACAACTAAAGATAACTGACGGAATCGCATGGGAACCTCTTTCTGAGACGGAGCCATTTTTGCAGGGAGACGGGCGAACGTCAAATGGGATCGCAACGGTTTGCAGGCTACCAAGCAATCCTGGTGGCGCAGCAAGAGTGAATGCAGAGAGTTATTTGCTGGTCTCGGTTGCGCCAGTCTTGCAGTAATCTTGCACCAGTGCTACGAAGAGTTGATGGACGCGCGAATCGGAACTGAGTTCAGGATGGAAGGTGGCAGCCATCGCGCTTCCCTGCCGCACGGCTACGATGTCGGGTTGGCCATCAGGTGCGGTACCGCCTTCGGTGGCCAGCACCTGCACGCCCGGCCCGATGCGCTCGATTTTGGGGGCGCGGATGAATACCATCTCGATTTCGCTGAGCGTGTTGTTGGCGCTGGATGCCAGTTTGCCCGTGCGAATCGAGCTGTCAATCTGGCGTCCGTAGGCGTTGCGGCGGATGGTCATGTCAATGGCGCCGAGCGAGGGTTGGGCGGGGCCGAGGACTTCGGTGGCGAGCATAATCGCGCCCGCGCAAGTGCCGAAGGTTGGCTTGCTGTTGACGAAGATGCGAAGTGCGGCGAAGAAGTCGTCACCCAACAGCTTGAGGAAAGCGCCGGATTCACCGCCGGGAATGATGAGTCCTTCAATTTGAGCCAATTGCTCGGCTTTGCGCACGGGAATTGATTCCACGCCGAGTTGGTGAAGGCGAAGCTGGTGGGCGGCAAAGTCGCCCTGAATTGCTAGTACACCGATGCGCATACTTTTAGTGTAATAGCTGCGGCGGGGAAGCATCTTTAAGCGTCTTTCGCGCCCACGTGAGCGACGCTAGCTTTGGAAAATTCCGGGGCCAAAAATAATCGGCTCCGCCAGCCGGTTAGCCCAGCTGCTGAAGCCGATTTCATTTCAGTGGCCTCACACAGGGCTAACGCCCCGATCCACCGGGTTGCGCGACTTAAGGGTTGTTGCGAGCCCACACTGCGGCGACGGTTTACTTTAACGAGCTTGGCAATGAGTCGTCGCAAAGGCCGGCGGCTCGCGGCCTACCAGCCCCGTGTCTGCATCAATTGCGTAGGGTCCATCTGGTCCACAGCCAAACCCTTCATTGCGCCGGTCATATCGCCTGAAACTTCAAGCAACACATTGGGGTCTTGATAGTGCGTCGTCGCCTTTACGATTGCGCGGGCTCGCTGCGCCGCTTCTTTGGCCGAGGCAAACTTAGTGCCACTATTCATGAAAATGCCTGAGCCGACAAACACTGCCTCGGCTCCTAGTTGCATCACCAGCGACGCGTCGGCCGGGGTGGCGATGCCGCCTGCTGAAAAGTTGGGCACCGGCAGCTTGCCTGTCTGTGCCACCATGCGAATCAGCTCAACCGGTGCCTGATGGTTCTTGGCTTCGGCATAGAGCTCGTCCTCGCTCATGCTGGTGAGCATGCGCATGTCGCGCATAATCTGCCGCATGTGCTTTACCGCATGCACCACATCGCCGGTACCCGCTTCGCCCTTGGTGCGGATCATGGCCGCGCCCTCGGCGATGCGCCGCAGTGCCTCGCCAAGGTTGCGCGCGCCGCACACAAACGGCGTTTTGAACTTGTGCTTATCCACGTGGTGCGCTTCATCAGCGGGGGTTAGCACTTCAGATTCGTCAATGTAGTCAACCCCAAGAGCCTCGAGGATTTGCGCCTCAGCAAAGTGGCCGATTCGGACTTTGGCCATCACGGGGATTGATACCGCCGCCATGATCTTGCGAATCATGTTGGGCGACGACATGCGCGCCACTCCGCCCTGCGCACGGATCATGGCAGGTACGCGCTCCAGCGCCATTACGGCGACTGCGCCCGCGTCTTCGGCAATGCGCGCCTGATCGTCGTTAATGACGTCCATAATGACGCCACCCTTCAGCATCTCGGCCAGCCCGGTCTTGAGGCGCAGGCTGGTGGAACCCTGACTCGAAGCGTTGCTGGAACTACTGTTCTTTTTAGACATAATGACACCTCTCTTGCAACTCTCCATTTTACTACGCCGCTGGAATCACCCGTTTCACCGGAGGAAAATTTGGAAAGCGCGCATGGATCGCCGCGAAGAAGTAGGTCGGGGGAAGTCAGCCTTGCGCGTTTGCCGACCCACGAGATATAGTGCACCGAACGGTTGATTATCGAGTTTGCCCCCTAAGCGAGGCGTGATGGATTGGACCAAAGTAGTCACCGACCCCCTCGGGCTCGCCGGGTTCGCGCTCTTCCTCGTCTTCAGCTTCGCGGCCTACCACACCCGTGGTCGAGAACGCCGCGCGCTCGTACGCATCTTTGTCGGCCTTGCCGTCTTCTGTATCGTCGGCGGGTTTGCACTGGCATATCAGCACCAGCGTGGCCTGACCCACACTGACACCACTTGCGGCGGTACAGTAACGCAATCATCCTCGGGGGCGAATAGCCCGAACAATAATTGCGTCGGCGGAGACGTGAACCAGACATTCCGGCCCTCGAGCGGTGCGGGCAGCGGCGATCCCGCGAAGCCTAAGCCCGAAGCCGCGAAGCCCAAGCAACCGGGCAAAAAAGATGTCTCCAAATGAGGCGGCTGCTGGTCTTCATGCTGCTCTGTGGCTCGTGTATAGCTCAGGCCAAGCCCGCCGCGACCGTCGAGCAGAAGTCTTCTGCCGGGTGCAGCCCGAACTTCTCCAACATCAGCGGGAGTGTGACGATCAAGTTCGAGGGTCAGGCCTGCATCGGCATTGATCCGCTAGCCGTCCAGAAGATGAACCAACTTCTTGCGCTCGCTCCGAAGATGGAGAAGCGGCTGAACGAACTGCTGGACAAGAAAGACAAGGAACTGGCGGCGAAGGTTGCGGAAGCGGCGGACTATGCGGAAAAGTACCAGGACCTATTGAAGCGGTTGCAGCAGCAGGCAGGCGACGATGAACTCCGCAAGAGTGCTTTTAGTCTGCTCGAGCAAAATAAGCTCGACGAAGCGGCGAAGGTTCTGGATCAGATTCTCGCGCGTGATGAGAAACAGGTGGACCGCATCGCCGCCGACAACTTTGCGCGTGGCCGCGCCGCCGACCTGCAGTTCAGACCTGATCAGGCTCTGCCCTTCTATGCCAAGGCGTTCCAGTACCGGCCGGAGAACACCGACTATGGCTGGGCGTACGGGCTGGCGCTGCAAAACGAAAATCAACACGACAAAGCTGTGCAGACCTACGCAGCCATTTTGCCGGGGCTGCGCGAGCGGGCGAAGGGTGGCGGGGCCGTTCCGAGCAGGGAGCTTAGCTCCATTCTCAACAACCTCGGCATTCTCTACAGCCTCACCCAGCGGCTGCAGGGGGCGGAGGCGAGCTACACGGAGAGCCTAGGGATTCGCCGCCAACTGGCCGACCCGGCGCACGGCAATCCCGCCGCATACCTGCCGTACGTAGCCGGCACGCTCAACAACCTCGGCATTCTCTACAGCGACACACAGCGGATGAAGGAGGCGGAGGCCAGCTACACGGAGAGCCTGAAGATTCGCCGCCAGTTGGCCGACCCGGAGCACGGCAATCCCGCCGCGTACCTGCCCGACGTAGCCCAAACACTCAACAACCTCGGAAATCTCTACAGCGACACCCAGCGGATGAAGGAGGCGGAAGCGAGCTACAAGGAGAGCCTGAAGAGTTACCGCCA
>JANXUR010000003.1 GCA_025356095.1 Acidobacteriaceae bacterium
AGGTTGTAGGTAAAAGAGTCGTAGTTATCGAGCACAAACACGCGTGCGGATTGAGCGGCCTTTTTCATCCTAGCCAAAAGTTTACCGGAACCGGGGGTGGGCGCAATCCCGATTAGGGAACGAATGGGGTGCCGACCCCGCCCACACACCCGCAACCGCTTGACACTAGCGCGCGGCGCGACGATGCTACTCACATTGCCTTAATCGGTTGTACGAGTTGAAATCACAGACGAAAGAGATGCCTGAGCATTGATGGAAACTGAAGATGGAAACTGAATTCCCCTACCAGACAACCCAACCGGATCCGCCAGACCAGCCACCAGTAGACACCACGGTTGAGCACGCAGAGCAGGTCAAGCATGCCGCCGCGGTCGCGCCCGCTGAAGTTGTCGCGACCGAGGACGACGTACAGGTCGAGGAAGCCCGCGCTGAGGCTGTTTCGGGCACCGACGCGGCCGCCTCTGACCTAGCCACTGCGGCCGCCCCTGCCGGCCCCTCCGCTTGGACCGAGCGCCGCGCTGCACGCCGCTTTGCCATGCAGTTGCCGGTTTTTGTCACAGTGAGTGCGGGTGACCTCGCAGGTAGCCTGAAAGATCACGCCACCGTCACCCGCGACGTCAGCGCAAGTGGCGTTTTTTTTGAGATGGAAACGCCGTTGCCTGTAAACACCGAGATTGAGTTCACGCTGACGCTGCCACGCGAAATCACCCACAGCCAAGCCATCCGCGTCCACTGCCTCGGCACGGTGGTTCGTTGTGAGTCGGGCGAAACCGGCGGACGCAGTGGCGTGGCCGCCGTGATTGACGAATTCGACCTGCTGGCCTAACGTACAACCGTCCAAGACCATTGCGAAGGCGCAACACGACAAAATGCTTAATTCTTCATTCTTCAGGGCTCAATCTTTAGGACTCCAGGACCCAAATTGCCGCTTTATCGCCAAGTTCGCGGACTACTGGTTGCTGCAATCGCTCTGATTGCGGTGGGGTGCCTGCTTTTTCCACCTTCTGCGCAGGCGCGTCGCCACCGTGGGGCTGCGGCCCCGGCCACGCTGCAACACGTGGTGGTGAACGAAAAGAGCGGCGCGCCATCGAACGCGACCCATCTGGAAATCGAACTCGATTTGAGCCACGCGGTGAAGCCCCGCTTTTCGCGGCTCACTGAGCCTGACCGCCTAATCGTAGATCTGCCGCAGACCGAACCGCCCGACCCAAAACCGCTGCTTCACGTCGGCCGTATGGGCGTGCGCAGTGTGCGGGCCAGTCTGTTTCGCAATCGCCCTCCCACCACCCGGGTGGTAGTGGATATGGATTCCGCGCTGCCGTATGACTGGCATGCGGAGGGAAGTCGCATTTTCCTAGAGATCGGCGCCGCGAAATCAGCAGCGAATTCCACTACGCCGGCACAAAAGATTACGATTTCGACTCCGCCGCCCACTTTGGCATCTAACTCGACCAGTTCGACTAAGTTTCCTTCCACAGTGCCGTCGCCTACCTCGAGTGGCATTGCCGCTGGCATCCCAGGCGGTGGTTCGACTCTCACAGCAGGCTCAGACACGGCAGTGCTGCAACTGGCGCGTGGCGGTGAGGTGCGGGTTTGCCCCGGCACTACCGTCGCCGTGACTCAGGGCAGCAACGGCCTCACGCTCGGGCTGAATGTTGGAGCGCTGGAAGTTCACTACCACCTGAACGCGGGTGCCGACGTCGTCCTGACCCCGGATTTTCGCTTTCAACTCACTAGCCCGGGCGACTTCCACGTAGCGATGAGCGCGGACGCGAAAGGCAACACCTGCATCCGTGGGCTCGACGGCAACAACGTGCCGGTCGCGGTCACCGAGTTGCTCGACGACAGCGCGTATCTGGTGCGACCGCGTGAGCAAATCGTTTTTCGCGCAGGTTCGCTGGCGAATGTCGCGTTTGAGGTACCCGCAGGATGCGGATGCCCGGCCCCGGCCCCGGCCCCGTTGAATCAGTTGGCAAGCGGCGCACCGCAAGGCGGCATGCAGATTTCGGGAGCAACCAGCCAACCCGCGCCCGAAAATGCCGTCAACACGCCGCTGGTGTTTCGCGGCGGTAAAGCCGGGGAGGCTCCGAACGCCGCGGTATTGGCCTCGTTGCCCGTGATTGCGCGCCAAGCACCCAGCGGCTGGAGTCTGCTGGATCTGCCACATCCGGAGCTGGCTCAAGACGCAGCAAACAAACCGTCCCGGCAAAATCCCGGACTATTTGCCCGCGTGAAGCGTTATTTTACCGGTTGGTTCAAGTCTCAGTGAGACGAAATTCTGCATTCTAGCCACAACGCGCTACCTGTTTGCGTCGGTTGGCATCTAAAAGTGGCAGGAAATGTGACGAATGGGTTGGGGCGAAAGCACTCGCTGTGAAATTCGCGCCCGGCGCCGTCATATACTAAGCTGTTAGGCACATCGAATGTCGCAAACCGTCACACCCATTCCGCCGCCCCCCCCGGCCAAACCCGCCGAGCCAAAGCTCAAGCCGCTGACTCCACCGGCGGAAGAGCTTTCCTCGCTCTTTGGTCTGGGATACACCAGCTATCCCCGCCAGCGCTGGACGTTTGTGGCTGCTTTTGTTGGGGAAGCGGTGGTGGTGGCATTCCTGCTTTTCTCCGGCATTCTGGTGTTCGAGCACAAGGACGACTTGAAGAAACAGGTCACCCTGATTACCACCAACCTGAGCGATTATGTTCTGCCGCCTTCCAAGACCGCTTCTGGCGGCGGGGGCGGTGGGGGCGACCGCAGCCCGACCCCTGCCAGTAAAGGTGCGCTACCCAAGTTTGCCAAAGATCAGATTGTTTCCCCCCAAGTAAAGCCACCCGAGGACGCCAAGCTGCCCGTGGCTCCGACTGTGGTGGTGCCGAATAATATCGCGCTACCGCAGGTTGGCCCTTTGGGCGACCCCAAGGCACGGTTGGGCGACCCCTCGAACGGTACCGGGTCGGGTGGCGGCATTGGGTCAGGCCCGGGAGGTGGGGTAGGTGCAGGCACGGGCGCTGGAGTGGGCAAAGGATCAGGCGGCGGCATAGGCGGTGGCCCGTATCGAGTGGGCGGCGGGGTGAGCGCCCCCTCGGTGCTGTATCAGGTGGAGCCTGAATTCTCCGAAGAGGCGCGCAAAGCCAAGTATCAGGGCACAGTGGTGCTGCAACTGGTGGTAGGACAAGATGGCGGTGCCCACGACATCCGTATCCAGCGCTCATTAGGACTCGGCCTCGACGAAAAAGCCGTGGAAGCCGTGAAGCAATGGAAGTTCGAGCCGGGCAAGAAGGATGGTCAGTCCGTGCCCGTGCTGGTGTCGGTAGAAGTCACCTTCCGGCTGTATTAGCCGAAGTTCGCCTGCAACCCGGCTTTCGCTCTACAACGCCTTTAGAAATTAGCGGCGCAGCGCTTCCAAGCGGTCGTTGATGGTACTGCGAGCGGTGCTGACTGCGTCTTTTGCGTCCTTGGCAAAACTGGTCGCCCGCTCTCTCACGTTGCCAACTCTGTCATCTGCAAAGTCGCTCAGGTCAGACTTCCAATCGCCGAGGCTGTCTTTCACGTCTTCATAGCCGCGCGCCAGCGAACGGCGCATTTGGCGACCGTTTTTTGGCGTGAGCAGCAGAGCGGTAATAGCACCCGCACTGGCGCCAATCAAGAAAAATGCCATTGCCGTACCAAACTGGCTGCGGCTGGAAACTTCGTATTCGCCTTCGTTCAATTCGTGCAATTCGTTCAATTCGCTCATAACGCCTCCTGTAGGTACTCGACTGGATACTCGAGTGATGCTATCGGCAAAGCCGCCGCAGGACTGCACACTTCAGACCACAGTGCACTAGCGTACTGCCAACCGCTGCCGCGAAGCAGTGACGACCACGACGTGATCGCGTTGCCGACCTGCGAACTAGTTGGATGCCTGTTTCGTTAGCTCGGTTTCGCGGGAAATAGCCCTCGTGTGTAAAATAAAGGGGTTGCGGAACCATGTGGTGGCCTTCGCGGCGGCCTTCGCCGCGTACTTGCGCCTCAACCGCTGCGGAATCGGCGCTCTGCAGCGAATTGCCGGACGCTTTTTAGCACTGCAGCCGGGTTCCAGCGCTGTATTTGCAATAATTTGCGACAAATTGCGCCAAATTGATCAGGAGCTTTACCAAACCTTATGGCAATCACCGCAGTACAAATGCGTCCGGGCATGGTCATCAAGCACAACAACGAGCTTTGCTCGGTCTTCAGCGTGGAACACCGGACCCCCGGAAACCTGCGCGCCTTCATCCAGGCCCGCCTGCGCAACCTGCGCACTGGCGCCATCTTCGAACATCGGTTCCGCTCGCCCGACTCGGTGGAGAAAGTGCAGGTAGAAGAGATCGAGATGGAGTTCCTGTACAGCGATGGCGACGCGTATTACTTCATGGATACCACCAACTACGAGCAGACCTTTCTGGGTCGCGACGTGCTGGGCGATGCGGTGGACTACCTGATTCCGAATCTGAAGATCTCGATTGAGTACTTTGACGGCAAGCCCGTGGGCATTGAGCTGCCGCAGCAGGTGGAGCTGACCGTGATTGAGACCGAGCCGGGGCTGAAGTCGGCCACCGCCAGCAGCGTTACCAAGCCTGCCAAGACTGAAACCGGTCTAGTGGTGCAGGTGCCCCCGTTCATCAACGAGGGTGAAAAAATTCGTGTGGATACCGCCGAAGGTATGTACCTGTCGCGGGCGTAAACCCTGATGCCTGACCAGCAGATTCGCCGCTTTGTTGTCCGGGGCCGAGTGCAGGGAGTCGGCTTCCGCTGGTTTGTGGAGCGAGAGGCGTCACTGCATTCTTTGACCGGATGGGTGCGTAATAATCCACAGGGCACGGTAGAAGTGCTGGCCGCGGGCAGCGCTGTGGGGCTGGCCGCTCTCGATGCCAGCTTGCATCAAGGCCCGCGCGCGGCGCGGGTGGATGGTGTCGAGGAATTGCCGCTGGGCGATGTGGCCGAGTTGCAGGCAGCACTTGCAGCGGGTCGGCAGGGATTCTGGGTGAGCGGCTAAGCCACCCAAGGGGAATTACCTCGGCTAGCGGGGCAGGGGTACTTCGACTCCGGCGGTTGCAGCATTTGCCGCAATCACCTTCGCTCAGCACAACAGCTGGTCCGCTCAGCACAACAAACTGGAAGCAGAAGCAGACATGGGAGCAAAAATGCCAGAAAACAGTACGCTCAACGCAGATGGACTGAAGAAACTGATTCGCGAAGTTCCCGACTTTCCCCTTGATGGAATTCTGTTCTACGACATCACCACGCTGCTGAAAGATAAGCAGGGCTTCGC
>JANXUR010000029.1 GCA_025356095.1 Acidobacteriaceae bacterium
TCAGCAAAAAGCCATTGGAAGAAGTGATGACCGTACTGGGGTGAGAACAGAATGAGGCGCAAAGCGGGGGTGCAGCAGGGTCGCAGCGGGAGGGCAGCCGTCCTGCGCCCGCGATGCCCGCTAACAAGCGCCGCTATTCCACGTTCCGGCAGGTGTGCGAGTCGTTGCAATCCCCGATGTTACCAAGGTTGAAGGTCAACAGGGAGATGCATGGTACGAGACGACAGATGATTCGCAGCAGAGTACCCTTGCCAACAACGGAGACTGGCTCTTT
Organism: Acidobacteriaceae bacterium; assembly: GCA_025356095.1. GTDB lineage: Bacteria > Acidobacteriota > Terriglobia > Terriglobales > Acidobacteriaceae > JANXUR01. The sequence goes on from JANXUR010000029.1 coordinate 275, forward strand.
TCATTCAAGGCCACCAACAAGACGAACGACCCGGGCGGTAGCGAATCCGAGAGAGAAGATGCCAAGCTGGGCTGGGTTCCCGTGGGATTTTGCATAACAGACTTGCAATATGAAGTTCAAATCGAATCTAACAACAGTAAGGTGTGGAAGGTGGTTACTCGCGCAAAATTCAATCATCCTCTTAGTCCCGGCTGGTCCCAAGACCTGGCGAGGCTTCGCCTTAATGCAATGCATCAACCAAGAACAGGAAATCTCAGAGGTTGGAGCATCAGTGGCGCGTGGGGATTTCCCCGTAGGTGAGAAACCCAGCTCGCGAGTGTTAGCATAAACGCCCCACCACCTCAAACCGCATTACCTGTTCGCGCAAATCGGCGTCGAGCTTCACTGTATCGCCGTGGCGGACTTCTCCGTCGAGAATCTTCATTGCCAGCGGGTCTTGTATCACGCGCTGAATGGCGCGCTTCAGCGGACGCGCACCGTAATTCGGGTCGAAGCCTTCTTTCAGCAACAGTTCCCTGGCCTGCGGCGTCACCTCGAGCGTGATCTCGCGGCCCGCGAGCATGCGGCGAAGATCATCGAGCCGCAGGTCCACGATGTGCAGTAACTGCTCGCGGCCCAGCGGACGGAAGACGATCATGTCGTCCACCCGATTCAGAAATTCAGGGCGGAAGTGCTTGCGCAGTTCTTCCATCACTTCATCCACCGCAGCGGCGAACTGCTTCTCCGTGCGCAAGGACTCCGCCTGCAAGTGCTGCGCCCCTAAATTGGAAGTCATAATGAGGATCGCGTTTTTGAAGTCCACCACGCGGCCCTTGCCATCGGTCAGGCGGCCATCATCAAGAATCTGTAGCAGCACGTTGAATACGTCGGGATGCGCCTTTTCAATCTCGTCGAACAAGATGACCGCATAAGGGCGCCGCCGAACTGCCTCGGTCAACTGCCCACCCTCTTCATAACCCACATAGCCCGGAGGTGCGCCAATCAGCCGCGACACCGCGTGCTTCTCCATGTATTCGGACATGTCAATCCGAACCAAGGCCTGTTCGTCGTCGAAGAGGAACTCGGCGAGTGCGCGGGCAAGTTCGGTTTTGCCGACGCCGGTGGGGCCGAGAAAAATGAACGAGCCAATCGGGCGCTTAGGGTCGCTAAGCCCAGCCCGCGACCGGCGAATGGCGTTTGCCACCTTTTCCAGCGCCGCATCCTGCCCAACTACGCGCAGCCGCAAGCGCTCCTCCATCTTCACCAGCTTGTTCACTTCGCCTTCAAGCATTTTGTTGATGGGGATGCCGGTCCACTTGCTGATGATGCGGGCGACGTCTTCGTCGTCCACCTCTTCTTTCAACATACGCAGCTTGCCAAGGGAGCGGCTCTCATGCTCGTCGGCTGCCAGCTTGGCGAGTTCGTCTTGTTTCTGGCGCAGCACTCCATAACGGATTTCGGCCACGCGCTGCAGGTTCCCTTTGCGTTCTTCGGACTGCTCTTCCAACTTCAGGTCTTCGATCTGCTGCTTCAGCAAGCTGATGCGCGCAATGCCTTCTTTCTCCTGCTTCCAGCGAGCCTTCAATGCGTGGGCTTCTTCGCGGACTTCTGCCAGCTCTTTTTCAATGTCGGCCAGCCGCGCCCGTGAGTTTGCGTCTTCTTCCTTCCTCAGTGCCTGCCGCTCGATTTCCAGATTCATGGCGCGGCGTTCGAGCTGATCCACTTCGGTGGGCACACTGCCAATTTGAATCGCCAGTGATGCGGCGGCTTCGTCAATCAGGTCAATAGCTTTGTCCGGCAGAAATCGGTCAGCGATGTAACGATGTGAAAGCGTCGCTGCCGCAATAATCGCGGAATCCTTGATCCGCACTTTGTGGTGCGTCTCATAGCGTTCCTTGAGCCCACGCAAAATCGCAATGGTATCTTCCACATTCGGCTCGCCGACATAGACTTGCTGGAAGCGGCGCTCCAAAGCGGTGTCTTTCTCGATGTACTTGCGATATTCATTCAGCGTGGTGGCACCGACGGCGCGCAATTCGCCCCGCGCCAGCGCTGGCTTCAACATGTTGCTGGCATCAATTGCACCTTCGGCGGCGCCCGCGCCCACCAGCGTATGCAGTTCGTCAATAAACAAAATAATCTGCCCGGCGGAGTCTTCAATCTCCTTCAGCACGGCCTTCACGCGATCTTCAAACTCGCCGCGGTACTTCGCGCCCGCCAGCATGGCGCCCAGGTCGAGCGCAATCACCCGCTTGTTCTTCAGCGCGTCGGGTACATCGCCAGTGATGATGCGCTGTGCCAGCCCTTCGACAATAGCGGTCTTGCCGACGCCGGGTTCGCCAATGAGTACGGGGTTGTTTTTCGTCCGCCGCGAGAGCACTTGAATCACGCGGCGAATCTCTTCATCGCGGCCAATCACGGGGTCAAGTTTGCCGCGTCGCGCCTTTTCAGTCAGGTCTTGGGCGTAGCGCTCCAGCGCCTGAAATTTCGCTTCGGGGTTTTGATCGGTCACGCGTTGCGACCCGCGGACACTGCTCAGCGCCTTCAGTATGGCAGCGTGCGTCGCCCCCGCTTTCGCCAGAATGTCTTGTGCTGCATCATGCTTCAGCTTGGTGGCGGCTAGCAGCAAGTGCTCGGTGGAAACGTACTCGTCTTTGAACTGGTCAGCTTCTTGAAAGGCACCTTCTAGCAACTGGCTGACGGCGGGCGAAAGCTGCGCCTGCGTCGCACTGGAGCCAGAGACTTTGGGCAAGCCGTCTACAAATGCCATCGCTTCGGTTTGCACCGCAGCGGCATTTACTCCGATCTTTTCCAGCACCGGCTGAACAATGCCTTCTTTGTCGCCCACCAGCGCCGCCAGCAAGTGCGCCGGAACCACCTCGGGATTGCCCCGCGCGGTGGCCAGCTCTTGTGCGCGCTGTACCGCTTCCTGCGCCTTTACCGTAAATTTGTCCCAGCGGATTGCCATAAGAAACAGCCTCCAGTCGCCAGTTTCAAGCCGTGCACACTTTGCAAAAGCAAAGCGGGAGGCCGGATTCGCCTCCCGCCTGATTTATTCGTTTCCTTAAGCTTACGCGCGGGTTACGGGAATCGTCTTCGGCGGCGACTCCGGCTTCTTGCTCAAGGTGATGCTCAACACGCCGTTTGCGTAGTTTGCGGTCACCGCATCTGCTTGCACGTTCGTGGGCACGCGAAAGACGCGCTTGAAGCTGCCGTAGGTGCGCTCCATCCGGCGAAAGCTCTCGCGATTTTGTCCCTGAGCCAGCTTACGCTCGCCGCTCACTTCCAGAGTGGTGGCTTCCATCTGTATCTTGATGTCGGCTTCACTGATGCCCGGCACTTCCAAGTGCAACACAATGCTTTGTGCGTCCTCGTAGATATCTACGGGAGGAACAAAGCTGGCTGGCGGTGAACTTGCGGCTTGCTGCTGGGCTGCATGTTGAGCTGCATGTTGGGCTTGTTGTTGAGCCTGCCGCTGGGCTTGCTGCATTGCCTGGCGGACTGCTTCGAAGTAAATCGGCGCACCCACACCGCGCCAAGGACCACAACGACCTGCCATTCCTCGCGTCAAAGTTATTCTCCCTCTCAAGTTGGTTCGAACCGTTTCTGGGTTTGTGCTCTAGGTTTGTGCGATCAGGATGCCCTTGGCATCCATCACATAAGCCACGCCAAGTGGGCGAGACTGCCTATGCTGGCTTGGGCGATATCCCTCACAAAAACAATCATAAAATATGAGTGTAGTGTTGTCAAGTGCAGGACAAAAAATGTATATCGCATTTATTATCAATTGTTTACATTGATATTTGTGGGCTGGAGTTCGGTTGAACTCCAGCAAGTTTTGCCTAGCTATTCCACGACTTCGCAGACAAAGCACTTCAAATATGCGGTTTCAGGCACGCCGAGCACGACCGGGTGGTCTTGTGCTGCGCCGCGCCGTTCTACGATGCGAACCCGGCGATAGGCGTCGGAGGCGGCGGTGGCGAGCATGGCTTGGAAGTCGCTTTCACCCACGTGGAAGGAGCAGGAGCAGGTCACCAGCACTCCCCCGGGCTTCAGCATTTTAAGTGCGCGCAGGTTAAGTTCCTTGTAGCCGCGCATGGCAGTCTCCAGCGTTTTCTTCGACTTAGCGAAGGCTGGCGGGTCGAGTACGATGGTGTCGTAGGTTCGTCCTGCGGAGGCATATTCGTTCAGCAGGTCGAAGGCGTTGCCCTCGATCCACTCCACCGGTCGCGAATTTTTGCCACCGCCGGAGCGGTTGAGCGCCTCATTTTCTTCGGCCACTTCCAGCGCGGGGCGCGAAATGTCTACCGCTGCCACCTGATCGCAAACCCGCGCCAAATGCAGCGCGAAGCCACCCTGGTACGTGCAGACGTCGAGGGCAGAGCCATGGGCATAGCGAGCGGTAGCAGCATAGTTCGCCCGCTGATCAAGAAATGCTCCCGTCTTTTGGCCGTCGCTGGCCCGGAAGTGAAAACTTACCCCCTTGCCGGAATCGTCCAGCCCGCGATTCATGGTGAAGATGCTCGCCATCGCGTCGCCCGCCAGCAGCGCTGAGGCGCGCGGCTCCAGCTCTTCCAGCTCGCGAATGTGTCCGTCCTCGCGCTCGAAGACGGAAACCTGCCCGCCGTCCGCTTCCACCTCTTCGCCCATCTCGGCCAGCAGCGCAGCCAGTACCACGGCGCGAATGTCGGCGCGATCCATTGCTTGCGTCAGAAACTGCACAGAAAGCACGTTGTTAAAACGGTCCACGATGAGGCCCGGCAGGCCGTCGGCTTCGCTGAAGATGAGGCGGCAGGCGTTGCTATCCGTTACCAAACGGCGGCGGTAGGCACAAGCAGCAGCAATGCGGCGGCGAATCAGCTTGAGTAGTGCCGCGTCGGTGGAAGGCTCGGAGGCGACGGGCGTATTCGGCCCGGCGGCCAAGGTCAACATGCGCAGCGCAATCTGCGAGCTGCTGGAAGCTAGCGCAACGCCCATCGCTTTGCCGCGCGCGTCGCACACCTGCACCAGGCTGCCGGGGGCGAGCGACTCCACGGCTGCTACGTCCGACTTGTAAACCCAGACGTGTCCGGCCCGCAGGCGGTCGGCGGCGCGGGCCGCAATGCGTACCGGCGGCAAGCCCATCACGGCGGTGTCAGCCCCCAGCGGTCGGTAGGGTTCTGCGGCAAACGGCTCGTCGCTGGCGGCGACCTTAGTTTCCAAAAGGTCGTCCGGTGCAACCACCTCAGAGGAGGCGCGAGCAACGGCGCGCGTTTTGCCTTTCGCTGCGGGTAACGACTTTGGGGAAGACTCGGGGAAAGACTCGGGGAAAGACTCGGACGAAGCATCGGATGAATCAGAAGTGGACGTACCAGTCACCTTGCGTTTTGCCATAAAGCAATTTTACAGGGCGCTTACGGGGCGCGGGCCTACAAACTTAAGGCCGGGTCGCAGACTGATGCTAAAACGCTTTGTCGCTTCATGGCCATGGGAACTAGCTCATGGACTCCTGCGTACTAGTCACCAGCCATCCTAAGGAGGCCGCCATGCCCCGCCGTTTCTCGCGCCGGTTGCAAATGTGGGTTCTACTCGCCGCTCTGGTAGCACTTGCGACAATTGCCGCCGCTCAAGCGAAGCACACCGTGACCTCAGAGCGCGGCAAAGCCATTTTCGACGCCGACTTCGCCTCCGGCGGTACGCTCAAGCTTGACGTTCGCTCCTCGGGGGTCACCCTGGCTGGTTCGCCGGATGCCAGGATTCACGTTCGGCTGGAGCCGCAGCACTCGGCTGACCTCAACGACGCCCGCATTCGCTTCACCGGCGAAGGCAATTCGGGCGACCTTCGCGTTACCGGCGGGCCTGACAATAACTTTAAGGTGCGCATCGAGGTTCCGCGCAACACCAATCTCGTCTTCCGCATGTTTGCCGGGCAGTTGGACCTGTTTGATGTCATCGGCAACAAAGATGTGCAGATCAGCGCTGGGCAGGTAACGATCCAGATGGGGCGCCCCGAAGACTACGGGCGGGTGGAGGCGTCAGTGTGGAGTGGTGAGGTGCAAGCCCGCCCCTACAACGTTGACAAGGGCGGGCTATTCCGCAGCTTCGAGCACAGCGGGCCGGGCAAGTTGAAGCTGTACGCGCACGTGGGCGCAGGGCAGATCACACTGGAATGACCGTGGGCATAATCTTGGGCATAATCTTGCCCCTGCCACAAATCGGCAACCTCAGAGCCTGCCGGAAAATCCTAATTCGGCAGCAGCCCGTAAACATCCACTTCGGTGCGGGTGCCGACATAGACCTTGCCGTTGGCCACCGTCGGAACGGTGAACTTCACGGCGAATCCAGCGGTATCGCGGTTGCTGGCTGCCTGTGTGCTGTTCCACAGTTCGGTCGCCAGATTCGTGGCGTCGTAGGCGTGGAGAATGGCCGGGCCGGTGCCGTTCGAGCGGCCCTGAGGAAGCCCAAAGGCGTTGGCGTCAATTGCCCACAAAATGCCATTGGTTGCACCCGAAGCCGACACCGCCGGAACCGGACCCGGAAAGATGAACGACTCCGACGACTGCGAGGCGGGGCTGGCGCTCAGCAGTTGCTGCACGGGGTCGAAGGTGAATAGCTGCAGGGGAAAGCCTGCTGACATAAAGTACAAGCGATTCTGCCAGAAAGCGGGTGTACCATCATGCTCGCCGCCCACGAAGACGCTCTGCACGGCATTTGTGTCGGTGCTGCAGCCGGAGCAGAACAGGCCCATATTGTCGCGGTTCAGCAAGTAGATGCGGCCTTCTTTTCCGCCAGAAATCAGCAGATGGGTGAGTCCCGAGGTTTGATCGGGCAGCAGCATCAAGCCACTGGCACTCACGTCCTGGTCTTGCTGATTGAGCGTGTCTTGATTGAACGGCGTAAAGGAATCGGTCACTGCAAGGGTAGAATCCATCCGCAAGACCGAGTCGCCAAAATCCATGTTTGAGGAGCCACCGAGGTTCCCATCGAAGGTGCCGTTGCCGGTAGTGAAATAGAGATTACCGTCTGAATCCACGGCAGGGGCACCACCCGCCATCCAAACCCCGGAGCGGCCACTGTTGGGCGAAGTGTTAAAGACCGATACCTGTGCCAGAGTTGCAGCGTCATATGCCATGACCCAGCCGTGGTAAGGATCGCGATCTTCATGCCCGGCCCAGGAAATAATGACCTTTCCTCCGGTCAGCACCAGGCCCGCGCGTTGGTGCTGATTGTGCGGATCAAAGGCAAGCAGTCCTCCGCTGGAGCCGTCGCCGGTGCCGCTGACGCTGGCGGCGATTACCACCGGGCCGGCAAACTTTTCGTTGCCGGTAGCGAGGTCAATGGCATGGAGGCGCTGACGATAGACCAGCGAAGCATCTTTCGACTTGGCCACCAGATAGAGTGTGCCGGTAGCGAGGTCAATCACCGGGGTGCCAGTCACGCAGATCTCCGGCTGAATGTCTTGAAAGCCAAAACCGACGTCGAAGGTGGCCACTGGAACTTCGCCTGCAGTGGCCCCGTGCGCAGTATCCAGCAGGTTTACCTGCCACAATTGCGAGCAGGGCGACGCGTCGGCGTCAAAGGCATACAGGCTGCCATGCTGGGTGGTAGCGAAAATCACATTGTGCAAGCCGCCATTCACGTTGACGCCCGTGACCCATAGAGGCTGTGCATAGACGGCTCCATCGGTAGCGCAACTGAACAGCTTGCCGAAGCTGGAGGTGTGAACAAGGGATGGCGTAAGCCCAAATTCCTGCGAGTTGGCGCCGTCGCGAGCAGGATTGCTGTGGTAGGTCAACACGCCGGTAAGGTCCGTGACGCCAACGCTGGCGGTAGCTGATTTGGTGGTATCGGCAACGGCGGTGGCGGTGACGCTATGACTGCCACCTGCGGCGGGCGGGGTGTAAACGCCAGCCGAGGAAATGGATCCGCTGCTAGCAGTGCCGCCAGCAACCCCATCCACACTCCAGGTGACGCCGAGACTTAAGGGATCGCTGACCACTGTGGCGCTAAAGGTCTGGGTTTGCCAGGACGCGGCAACCGCTGCCGCGGCCGGATGCACGGTAACGCTGACTGGCGGTACTACACCGGTTCCGTCTAAGGTTGCGGTTTGCGGGCCGGTAGTGGCATCGTCGGTTACGATTACGGCACCGGGGAGGTCGCCCGGCACGGACGGCGTGAAGGTGACTTGGATCTGGCAGCTCGCCGCCGCAGCCAGTGAGGAACCGCAGTTGTTGGTTTGTGCATACGTGGGGGATACGGCCACGTTGAGGATGGTGAGTGTGCCGGTGCCGGTATTAGTAAGTGTCAACGCTTGCGCCGCGCTGGTGGTGTTGAGGTTTTGGGATGCGAAGGTCAGCGAGGCAGGAGCCAACGTGGCCGTGAAGGTGGGCACGGCACCAGTGCCAGTGACCGAGACGGTTTGGGCTCCGCCGGTCGCGCTGTCTGTAACCGTAATCACTCCGGGTATGCTGCCCGGCACGGTGGGTGTGAAGGTGACTTGAATTTGACAAGTGGCCCCCCCTGCCAACGTGGTGCCGCAGGTGTTGGTTTGGCCGAACATAGGGGAAGCAACCACGCCAACGATGGCCAGCACGCCCGTGCCAGTGTTGGTGAGCGTGAGCGTTTGAGCTGCGCTGGTGGTATTGAGGGTCTGGGTCGCAAAGGTCAGCGTGCCCGGTGTGACCGAGGCCGTAAACGTTTTGGGCGTGCTACTGAAGAAGTTGGTGCAGCCGGTAAGACCTGCAATAAGCACCAAGGCAATGGCAAGTGGTGCCAGGAAGTAGAACTTGGACGAGGTCGAACCGGCGATTGTCATGTCGGGAGCAATTATCCCGCAAATCGCGCAGCACAACAACCAAGGCAACCAACTACAAGGGTAACTATAAGGAGGGGGGCTATTTGCCTTGTGCGGCGGCGAGGTCTTTGCGCAAATCCATCATGTAAGAGGTAGGTAACTCTCCTCCCCAGGATTCCAGCAGTTCCTCGGTGAAAGCCACGTGGAGGCGGATGCCGGGGTCCAGATCGTCCATGCAACCGGTCTTAAAGTCGCCTTCGCGGCGTTCGGTAGAACCTAGCTTGCGTCCGGTAGCGGCGTCATAGACGCGGCGGCGGGTGTTGGAGGCATCGCTGAAGAGTGCGACAAAGATTTCTTCTTCGGTATCCGGTAGCACGCGATACACCCAGGTGCGGTCGGACTGCGCCTTGCTGCGCTTCTTTTGCTTGGCGGCAGCAGCGGCCTTCAACTGCTCTAGCGGAGTGTCGTTAGCGGGGTCGTAGTAGATGATGCGCTGGCAGGAATCGCAGGCCATCATCTTGGACTCGGCCTTGACTTCGGCAAACACCTGCGGTCGCAGTCGCACACGGCAGGCCGTACATTGGCCGTCCCGGACGGCTGCCAAACCGGAGCCGCGGAACTTCATCACGCGCTCATATTTGGTGAGCCACTCTTCGGTGACGGTGGTGCGTAGGCCGGCGCGCTTGCTCTGAACCGAACCCAACAACTTGGCATCTTTGGCGGTGGTGGCCTCGGCGTGCTGTTTTTCCTTGGCGACGGCCTCGGTTTCAAGCGCCAATTCCGCCTGCACCGCTTTGAGCGCCGCCGCTTTTGCCTCGGCGGACTCCATCACTTCTAGAATCTTTTCCTCGCAACCGGCAATCTCTTTTTCCGCGTGCTCAATCTCGCTCATCAACGCTTTGTATTGCTCGTTGTTTTTCACGGCGAGGCTTTGGTCGCGGTATTTCGAGATTTTCGTGCGGGCGTCTTGAATTTGTTGATCTAGCTTGGTGCGGGCGGCTTCGTCGGCGTGAATCGCCGCTTGGGCGGCTTCCACGCGAGCCTTGGTTCCCGCGAGTTTTTGCTCGATGGCCGCTACGCGTTTAGGCAACGCAGAGACTTCCGCATTCAGGCGGGCGATTTCCTGGTCCGCATCTTGGAGCTGGAGCAGGTTCTGAACGTCATCAAGCATGGTTAGGATAGATTCTTAGTTTAGCACGGGCAGGGCGTTTGAGGAACGGATTTTTGTTTCTGATGGTGGCCCACGCCAAAAAAGGCAGGAGATTCTGCCACTGACACCGCCTTGCGGTTGTAAACTGCTGGTTCACGTATTCTCAGTCCAAGTAACCAGTTCCCGCAAGCCGGAGCCCTGTTCATGCGCCGAATTCTGCTGCCGATGGTCCTGTTTCTGCTGTGTGCGTGCTTGCCTGCCTTCTCGCAGAGCAAGCCCATCACCATTGAATCGCTTTTCGTGCCCGGAGGCCTGACCGGCCGGGCCCCGGAGACCTTTCGCTGGAGTCCCGATGGCACCAAGCTGACCTTTGTGCAACGCGATGATTCTGGCGAGCACGGTCAGTTGATGTACGTGGACTTGGCGACCGGGAAGGTGGACACCTTGCTTTCCGAAACTAAGCTGGCTTCGCTGGCTCCTCCGGCAAGCCGCCTGAAGGACGACCGCGAGCGCGAACGGGTGAGCCGCTACTCAGTCGCTTCGTATTCATGGGCTCCGGACAGCAAGCACATCCTTTTCAGTGCCAGCGGCCAGCTTTGGTACTTCACGCTGGAATCTGGCACGGGCGTTCAGGTGACGCAAAGCAGTGAGAGCAATGAAGACCCCAAATTCTCGCCAGACGGCAAGCGAGTTGCCTTCCTTCGCAAACACCAGCTTTATGTGATGGATGCCAAGGGGGAATCGCAACACTTGGTAACCGACGATGCCAACAAGGATCTGACCAAGGGCTGCAACAAGGACTGTACCGACTGTGACCAAGGCATTTTGAACGGCGAAGTGGATTGGGTGTACGCCGAAGAGCTGAGTGTGCGCAGCAATTACTTCTGGTCACCCGATGGCCGCGAGATCGCCTTTTTGCAGACCGACGAGCGCAAGGTGCCCTCCTATCCCATTACTGATTTCTCGGGCCAGCACCCCTCGGTGGACCACGAGACGTATCCCAAGGCCGGCGACCCGAACCCCGCGGTGCGCATTGGTGTGGTGGGGCAGGGTGGCGGCAAGGTGCGTTGGGTGCAAATTGGTAATAATCCGGAGTATATGCCGCGTTTTGGTTGGGTGCGTCCCGGCTTATTGTGGGCGGAGACGCTCGACCGCAAGCAGCAAAAGATGGAACTCTACTTTGTGGAGACAGGTAGTGGCAAGTCTCGCTTGATGCTGACAGAAAATAGTGACGCATGGGTGGAGGTCAACAGTAACTTCAGCGTACTAAAGTCAGCAGACGGATTCTTGTGGACGAGTTGGCGCGATGGATTTACCCACATCTATCGCTATAGTTTTGAAAAGAACGATCCGCTCTCCGCTGATGCGAAGCTGGAAAAGCAGTTGACCAGCGGCGAGTGGGAGGTGTTGAGTATTGAGGACGTGGACGCGGAAACCAGTACAGTGTATTTTACGGCAAATCCGGGCGATCCCCGCCAAACAAACTTATACGCAGTCCAGCTGGATGGATCAGGATTTCGCCGAGTTTCCACGGGCGACGGTACGCACCACAGCAATGTAGCTGCGGGTGCCAAGTTCATCTTGGATAACTACTCGACACAAAGTACGCCGCCAAAGATTCAGCTCTGTAAGTTGAATGGCGGATGCAGCAAAGTTTGGGAAGCGCGCAGTGTGGCTGAGTATGGTCTGAGCGCACCCAAGCAACTGGAATTGAAAGCGGAAGATGGTACTAAGTTATACGGGTGGTTGTTGTTGCCACCAGATGCGGCGAACGGCCCGGCACTTTCGGGCAAGAAGGTTCCGCTGATTGTACACATTTATGGTGGGCCGGCTGGGCAGACGGTCACGGATGCGTGGGGTGGAGACCGCGCGCTGTTCCATCAAATGCTGGCGAACAAGGGTTACGCTGTATTCAGTGTGGACAATCGGGGCACGCCGAACCGGGGCAGAAAATTCATGGCAGCGTCGCGGCTGCAGTTTGGCGGTGTGGAATTGCGCGACCAGTTAGCTGCACTCGACCAGTTACTGCCGCAATTTCCGCAGCTCGACCCCAAGCGCCTTGCGATCTGGGGTTGGTCTAACGGTGGCTCGATGACGCTTTTTGCGCTCACCCACTCGGATAGGTTTGCTGGTGGCGTGGCGGTGGCCCCGGTGACCGACCAACACCTATATGACTCGGTGTACACCGAGCGCTATATGGGCCTGGTAAATGACAACGCCGCGAACTATAACGACAGCATTGTGGCCCATGCCGCTGACCTGCATGGTTCGCTGCTGCTGGTGCACGGCCTTAGCGACGATAACGTCCACCCCCAAAATTCAATTCAGATGGTGGATGCATTTATTAAGGCGGGCAAGCAGTTCAACTTGATGGTATATCCCGGCAAGACGCATGGGATCGCGGGCAGAGAGGCTCGCACGCATTTGTTCCATGCGATTGAGGATCAACTGGGGGGGATTTTGAGGTGAGGGGGTGCAGAGGATAAAGCTCACTTGACGTCGGGCAATAAAATCTATATAGTATTTATATATACACGCTCAGAGTCTTAGGCGGAGGAGGATCATTACCATGCCAGTTACAACGCTGAATATCACCCCGGCCATGAGTGCGGCGCTAAGCAGATTGCAGGCGCACTACGGAGCTTCTTCGAACGCAGAAATATTTCGTAAAGCCATTGCCTTTCTGGACGTCGCGAAGGAATCGGAGCAGTCCGACGGATCGGTTGTGATCAAGAAAGACAACGGCGACGAGATCAAGGTGGTCATGAAGTAGGAGGCACAGGGTGGCGGAAGATCCCAAACAGGTTAAGGTACTGTTGCCAGATGCCGAGGACACGCTCGGTGCGGTGGTTGATCTGGATCGTTTGCGCAAGATGGCCCAGATCACGAGCCTTAATGCCGATACGATGCTCAGGGTCGGCATGACGCTGGCGGTAGCGGGCATCTTTATCTGGCTGAACTACGAGGTGATGCAGGTGGTGTGGCAGGCGTGGGGCAGCGATGTTGCCATGCTGGTCAACAAGCAGATCACGCCCGCCGACCGACTCATCACGCCGAGCGTAATCATGGCATTGATCGGCGCCACGGTGGTGCAGGTTGGGGTCGGTACGCTGGCGATTGTTTCCTACCTTTTCCCCAAGGTGGCAGCGGGCGACGGGCACACCTAGCTGGCGGTGCGGCGACAGGCAATCGACCTGCACGCGACGCAGAAGGCCTAAGAAGGGAACAATCTTGCATCGGCTTACTCTAGGCGATTTTGAACTTACCGTAATCTCAGACGGCACTTACTATCTTGACGGTGGTGCATTCTTTGGTGTTGTGCCCAAGACGATGTGGGAGAAAAAGGCACAAGCAGATGAAAAAAATCGCGTGCATGTGGGGCTGAACTCGCTGGTGATTCGCACCGGCGAGAAGACGGTGCTGGTGGAGACTGGCATCGGCAACAAACTGCCGGAACGAGTAGCCAGACACTTCTCGCCACAGTGTAAGTTACTCGATAACATGGCTGCGGCAGGCGTTTCGCCGGATGAAGTAGATGTGGTGATTAATACCCATCTTCATTTTGACCATTGCGGATGGAACACCATCCGCAATACTTCGGGCAACGTCGTGCCGACCTTTCCCCGCGCTACTTACTACACCCAAAAAGGCGAGTGGGAGCACGGCTGCCTGCAACTGGAGCGCGACGCTGTCAGCTACATGACGGATAACTACGATCCGCTGATTTGCAGCGGGCAGATGCAACTACTCAGCACACCGGCCTGGACCACGCATCAGATTGTGCCCGGAGTGTGCATCCGCGTGCTACCGGGCCACACCCGCCACATGCAGGCGGTAATGATAGAAAGTCAGGGTAAGAAAGCTTGTTACATCAGCGACCTGATACCAACCACCGCGCACTTAGAACCTACGTGGGTAATGGCGTTCGACTTATTTCCGCTGGAAACGATTGAAAACAAGAAAAAGGTATACGAGGAATCTCTACCGGAACGCTGGCTAACCGTCTTTACCCACGACCCGCAGATACCATGGGCCTATGTGGAGCGTACCGCAGAAGGCAAACTGGTGGCGCGCAGCGCCGAATGAGATGGTCGCGCGGCCAACCACCGGGGGCGGAAGGTAACCTACGCGCCGGGGACGTTCGGCCCCACCACTTATTTCCTATTGACTTACGCCCATACCGGGCACAAGATGCTTCTAAGATCGCCAGACCCGGCCCACAACGTGTGCGTGGCAGGGATCCCTAGTCAACCGAGTGCGATTGGTAACTGCGGCTACGCTGCAAATATAGATGCTACCGTCGGGCCACATTAAGGAGGAAGAACATGAAGGTATTGAAGGTCATCTGCCTAGTTGTGTTGTGGATGTCGCCACTTGCGACTTGGGCGCAGTCGTCAGGTACGGTTGAAACGCTATATAGCTTTCCGACTGGAAGTGCAAATGGCTCGCCGGGGTATGTGTCGCCCAGCCAAGGCAGAGACGGGGCCTATTACGGGACAGGACAAGGTGCTCCTGGGACTGGTGGCGTTGTGTTTCGCCTGCCGAGCGCCGGGCCTGAGAAGGCCATTTATACATTTGGCGTAGGGACCACGACTGGTGAGGCCCCTCTCTTCGGAGTTACGCTTGCCAACGACGCGAAGTTATACGGAGTAGCATCTGGGGGCCAGTTCGGCTTCGGCGTGCTGTACCGGGTCGGGATCGGAGGCAAGTATGAGGTCGTTCATCAATTCAGTGGGGCTGCGGACGGCGCTAACCCTTTGTTTCCGCCGACTGCAACATCGGATGGCGCGCTCTATGGTGTCACTCAGGGCGTCGGCGGAGCCTCAACGGTATATCGCTACCGCACCACTGGCACGTTTGAGACGATCTATTCGTTTAGCTCGGACTACGGCCAATATGCGAGCAGTCCGCTGGCCGAAGCATTGGATGGGACGCTATTTGGCTGCGCTGAACGGGGGGGGAATAGAGACCTCGGTACGGTGTTTCAGATTACCAAATCGGGTGCTCCGCTATGGCGCTATCAGTTTAATGGCGGCGCGGATGGTTACCAGCCCCAGGGCTTGCTGGCGGTTGACCTAAGCGGAAACATTTTTGGCGCGACCTCGGCTGGGGGTGCGGGTCTATTGGGCACCGCGTTCAAAGTCGATGCATCAAGATCGTTCTCCACCCTCTACACTTTCGTGGGGTTGAGAAATGGGGGGGCGCCGACGGGCGGCCTAGTGCTGGGTACTGATGGGTCGCTTTACGGTTCTCTGTATGGTGGAGGGCCGGCAGGATCGGGTAGCCTGTTCAAGCTCTCCAATAGCGGGGTCTTCGAACTCCTGTACACCTTCGGGGGCGGTGGCTCTGGTCCCCACCTCTCCCCGCTGCAGGCGACAAACGGAAAGTTCTACGGAACCACGTCGGCGGGGGGTAAGAATGGAGCTGGCACCATTTACAGCCTCGACGTGGGGTTGGCACCGTTCGTTGCGTTGCCACAGCCCCGTGGGCGAGTCGGAACGACCGCGCAGATTCTGGGCCAGGGGTTCATCGGCACCTCCGGCGTCACCTTCAACGGAGTGGCGGCGACCAGCTTCACGGTGGTCTCCGACACATACATGACGGCGATCGTCCCCACTGGCGCGACGACCGGCAGCGTGGTGGTCACCACGCCTACCGGAACGCTCACCAGCAACAAGGTGTTCACGGTGAACCAGTGACCCGGCAGGCGCGCAGGCCGCCACCGCAGGGGTAAGTTCATCGGCCGGGGGGGGGAAGCATCCCGGCCCAATTCGGAGCTGCGGGGACGGGCGCAAAGCTCGTCCCCTTACTTTCCCCGCGCCCGGAGTGGCACCGGCTTTGCTGCGTCTGCCCCTCCGCCAAGGAGTACATCTGGAGGGGAAATTGGTGGCCATGAGCGTCGTGTAAAGCCGCTGATTACCCGGCGCAGGCCATGTCTTGCCCGGCTAAGATCGTAGCCGGATCGGCTTCAGGGGTGTGTTCTTTGTTTCCAAACGCCCCTAACTCTTCCGCATTGCCGCTCAGTAAGCGCTCAAAGAACTCGTCTACGCTGGCTAGAATCTCTGGCCCGGTGCGGTTCTTGTAGACGGCCTTACGCAGCGCGCCGCCGCCGGTGATGCCGTGGGTGAACCAAGTGACAAACTGCTTCATCTTGCCTTCGACGCCGCGCGACTCTTCTTCCACCATCATGGCAAAGTAGGTGCGGATCATCGCATAGCGGTCAGCGGGCGTGGGTTGGGTGTACGCACCGGTGGCGCCAAACTCGGCAATCTGGCGGAAGATCCACGGGTTCGCCGGGGCCGTCCGGCCAATCATCACCGCGTCGCAGCCGGTTTGCGCCACCATGGCCGCCGCATCCTCAGGCGAGCGGATGTCGCCGTTGCCAATCACCGGAATCTTCACTGCATCTTTCACGGCGGCGATCCACTGCCAGCGCGCAGTGCCGCTGTAGCCTTGCTCGCGGGTGCGGGCATGCAGCGCCACCGCGTTCAGGCCGCTCTCCTGCGCCAGTCGCGCCAGCTCTGCACACACAATGTTGTCGTCATTCCAGCCCATGCGGAAC
The DNA here is from genome assembly GCA_025356095.1 of Acidobacteriaceae bacterium. Taxonomy (GTDB): domain Bacteria; phylum Acidobacteriota; class Terriglobia; order Terriglobales; family Acidobacteriaceae; genus JANXUR01. The sequence goes on from JANXUR010000029.1 coordinate 16,739, forward strand.
TTGCAAGTAAACGGAATGGTCACAGCCGCGCGCACGGCTTCAAAAATGCCAGCGATACGCGGTAAGTCCTTCAGCAGGCCGGAGCCACCGTTGCAATTGGTAACGCGCTTGGAGGGGCAGCCGAGGTTCAGGTCAATCGTGTCGAAGCCGAAGCCCTCGCACATGCGGGCAGCCTCGGCCAGCGTCTGCGCATTGGCGCCAAAAAGCTGCGAGCTGATGGGATGCTCGTCTTCATAAAAGTGCAGGTACTTGCCGCGCGCCTTCTTGTCGCGCAGCACGCCGTCCGCCGAGGTGAACTCGGTCATCAGCAGTCCGCAGTCGCCCAGGTTGCGGATGAAGCGGCGGAAGACCGTATCGGTAACGCCAGCCATCGGCGCAAGAACTGTCGCCGGGGCCACCCGCACCTTGCCGATGTGGAACTCGGCAGGCACACCGGGACGAGTTCCGTTAAGCGAGTCGCTCAACGGAAGTTCGGGCACGGCAAGCGGGTTGGGCCAATACTTGCGGGTCATAGTTCTGAGTGTTAACTCGCAGTCGGTGTTGGGCTAGCTTCGGCGAGGACTCGAAGACAGGGGAAGCCGCTACCGCACACCTCATCCAAGAGCCCGAGCCAATAGGCTTCCTCCGGTGTCAACCAGTTCTCGGCTTTTTGGAGCAGTCTGCAGATTGATACGAAAAAATACCAGAGTTGATGGATCCTCTCGCCAGAAGCGTTTGCCAGCCAATCATTCAATTGACTGGGTTGTTGAGACTGCATCTCGGCAACCTGTGCTGGGTCTAGAACAAATTGCCCCCACCGCGCTATCAACTGTTGGATTGGGGCAGTGTGGCTACCTAGTCGGTAGTCGATCAGCGCAGCAAAATCCTGCTGGAGCTGCCTCAGGGAGTCACCGCTAAAGCTCCAATTCCTGTCTCTCCGGTGCTCCTTTACTTCGTGTTCGGTGATGCAATCCAGCAGAAACTTGTCTCGTTCTGCGTCGGTTTTGAAGAGCTTGCTACGCTTTCGCTTCCACATCTTCGCGTGGACGAAAGCCTCCAGCCTTGAAAGCCTCCGGTGTTGATCGAGGGCCCCAAGAATGAGAGGCCCAACGCGAGGGACTTTGCCACCAAGAAAATGCGCAATACATTCGACTGGCGTCAATTGCGGCTTAGAGAGGGCCTCTTTGAGCGCTGCAAATTCAGAACTGGCGACGACATATCTTAAAAAGAACCTTCCTGCCGCGTAAGTGGCCAAGGTCAGAGCCGAGGACTCGTTCATGTTGTTTAACTCGACCGCTATCGATGCGGCCGACTGCTCGGTTACATCCTCATCGGGGAGCCGACGCGTACCGTGAAACAGAATTCGGGCACCAGGATAAGCGATTGCATAATCACCCATCGCGAGCAGATCCGCGGCTGCACTTGCGGCGGTGCCAGTTGCGACTGTAATCAAGGCGCAAACATCGCCGTCTTGGCTGGGCGCCTTCAGGATCTGATACAAGAGCCCAGCGTGACCTACTGAGCCCCCATTGCTGTCAATATAGAGCGTCAAAGGAGCAGAATTTGCGGTGCGGAAATCTATGATCTTTGGTGTGAGAGCGTCGAGCGTAGGCTGCCCTATGTTGCCGCTAAGAAAAACACCCCGCGCAGGGTTTTCACGGTACGCGGGGTTGGGCTGAACTATCTTGGGTGGATTCGACTGGGGATCCGGCACGAGGTACCTCCTGCTTTGCCGACTTCGTCTGCTCAATATTCTTCAGAAAAAGAGCCAAATCTTGACCGTATGCCTGAAAGATTCGACGAAGCATGACGGCAACTTCATCTTCGCGCTTCAATTGTGGGCTCATGATCTTCTCCTGCACGGTTGTCAAGGCCACCTAGGTTCCTCTAGCGACTTCACTGTTAGCGTACTCTTTGCTCCATCGGCCTGCCATAGCTTACCAGCCAAGAGGAACCCCTAAAGTGACTGTTGCTTGATTACGACTTCGTTTCGGCAGCAACCGGTTCGGCGGGTGCTCCGCCTTTGCGGTATTTGCGGTTAAAGCGCTCGATGCGGCCCGCGGTATCCATCAGCTTCTGCTTGCCGGTGAAGAACGGGTGGCAGTTCGAGCAAATTTCAATGTGAATGTCGCTGTCGTTGGTGGAGCGCGTCATAAAGTTATGGCCACAGGCGCAAACCACACGGGTGTCCTTATACTTGGGGTGAATCGCTGCTTTCATAGTCGTCTTGCCTTCCAATGTGTGAAACGCCCGTGCCCAGCCCCGTGTGCCGACATGGCGCAATCTCTTAATTCTACAGAGGCCGTCAAGCCCCGGCAAACTGTCACTGCCAGTCCGGCATCTCCGGCAGAGCTATCTCCTGTAAAATCTTGCGCTTACGGCCTGCGGGGCCCGGACGTTTACTGTTTGAAGCGCAGAGTAACGGGTTGGCCTACGGTTCCGGAGCTGGCGATGGAAGTGCTTCCCTTTTGGGCGCGGACTGTGATCTGCTGGTCGCTGGTGGCGTGAACAGGGATGGTAAAAGTGCCGTCGGCGGCGCTGCTGGCAATGGTGGGGAAGTCGGCCAAGGTGATGAATGCTCCGGCGACCGGCTTGCCTTCGCGGTCCAGCACAATGCCGTGAATCTGGTTGGGCGGCAGGCCGACCAACTGAATGGTGGCGGTAGGAAAGTAGTCGGAGCCGAGCGTGATGGCTTTGGCACCGGCAAGCTTGGCGGCATCCTGCGTGGCAGAAAAAGTCACCTTGCGGGCGCCCGACGCGTTGCCGGATGTGTTGCCGGATGTGTTGCCGGATGTGTCGCCGGATGTGTCGCCGGACGTGTTGCCGGACGTGTTGCCGGTTAGGGCATCGGGCGGAATGCGCATCTTCCAGCCGCTGCCATCCTTCAGCAGCGCGCCCGGGACGCTGGCGCTAACTGCCGCCTCGCTTACGCGGTGGCCGTCCGGGTCCAGCACCTCCACCTGCGCATAGTGAACGTCCTGCGACTCCAGATACCGAGTGGCCGCAAAGGGGCCAAAGCCAAAGAGAACAATCGCCGCCAGCACTGCGGTAAACATCCACCCAGGGATGACGAGCTGCGCCCGCCGCATCTGCAGGAAGGCGGCGACTACAACCAGCAGCGCCAACCCCAGCACCCAAAACGGAACGGCAATAGTGCTGGCAAAGTGCAGCAAGGATTCCATGGCAGCCCTCCGAGGCGCAACTGGAGATATTATGGCACTAAGGCGGTCAGGCATCTATGCGAAACGGCGACAACGAAGATCGGAATAGATTGAAGCTCCCCACGCCACTTGCCAAGCGCAGCTTATTGGCAGAGATGGTGGAAGGAGTCGCAGCGATAAAGGCGCACCGCGCTGGCCAGGTCACTCTGCGCACGCACCGCGTGGAAGCGCCGCCGAAGCTGGACGGGGTTACGGTCCGTTGCCCAAGTCGGTGAGAGCGGATGTGACCGCGAGCTTGAGGGCAGGCAGGTCACGCTGGATGACCAGCCAAAGGCGTTCGATGTTAATGCTGTCGTATTCGTGACGCAGCCGATTGCCCAGTCCGCGAATTTCGGGCCAAGGTACGGTTGGACACAGATCGGCGGCTTGCGGGCCGAGCTTTTGGGCCGCCTCACTTATGATCAGCAGGGCGTGTTGCACAGCGAAGAGCGCTTGCTCGTCGGCAGCGAAATCAGCACTGGACATGCCTTGGGTAAAGCGCTCAATGCGGGCGATGTTGTCGGCGATGTCCTGAAAGCGCTGGATGGGTCGTTAGAAGGCAAGAATGGCCTCTTGCTCCACGTGAGCCTGGATGCGAGGACGAAGAGTGCCCTCTTCGACCAAGTCCACGGGATGGCCGAGAAGCGCGGCGATCTGGTTCTGAACGCGGATTACGTCAAGGAGCGAGAGCTCGCGACTGGCGTCGAAGCGGGCCAGCAGGTCCACGTCTGACTCGGGGCCCGCTTGATTGCGCGCGGCGGAGCCGAAGACGGATATGCGCACCACACCCGCGTCGCGCAGAGCCGCCTGATGCGCACGCAGCGACTCTAGAACGGATTGCCGGGTTGCTGGCTCCATAGCTTCATGATGCGCGGGACTGGCGGAGTTGGTCAAGGGCGTGGGCGGGCACGTTGGTCGGTAAAGAGGTTTCCGGATGCGCTGAAACGGCTGGAGGGATTGAGCGCGTAGGGGAGTTACGAAGCTCGGGGCAGCGGAGGCTGGGCTATAATCGGGACATGGCTGGCAAGGTGATTCACATTTCGGAAGTCGAGGCCGCAGCGCACCTCGCCTCGCTGCTGGACCGGGTGCGGGCAGGTGAAAAGGTTGTCATCGAAAGCGGAGAGACGCCGGTTGCGGTTCTCCATGCGGCGGCGCCATT
>JANXUR010000077.1 GCA_025356095.1 Acidobacteriaceae bacterium
ACTTCGAACAAGGGTAGTGCGACCGCGTTGCCGTTTGTGTCCATGATGGTGACGAACGGGGCGTTCATCATGTTGCTGGTGTTGGGGTTAGATATGACAATGCCCGTACTCTGCGCCAGCGCAGTGCTCGGCACCAAGCTATAGACGAACAAAGCTACCGCCGCAAGAGCAAGTGACGTTCCGCGTGTATGGGGGGGGGTACGCGTTGCAGTTGCCCATCGGACTTTCTCCTCATACTCCTAACAAATTTGTGGAGATACCACACCCTAGGGTCGGTTGGCAGACGCTCTTGCTTGCAGCTACGCAGCGCGTTCACGCAGTGCGTTCACGCAGTGCGTTTACGCAGCGCACCAACAACTTTATGCAGTGTGCGCCAGCAGCGAACTTATGTCAAGCGAAAAGTTGCGACTACCGCAAGTGTAACTGGCTCTACCTCTTACACGTCGCAAGAGGGGAGCCACACGGCGTACGGTGCGGAGATAACCCTTGGGTGGGCGGACTAGTTCGGCTTCCGCGGTATCACCTGGCTGTCCTTCAGGAAGAACTGGGCGGAACAGTAATCTGAACCGCAAATGACGGGGATCAAGCCAGAGACCTGCTTGCGGGTGATGAGTCCGAGGGTGCAACAACGGGGGCAGGAGAGGACTGCCCAGAAGGGGTCTTCCGGCTCGCCGGTCTGGCCGGCATTTTCCAGAACGAAGACTGCGCCCGGGCCCATTTGCTCGGGAATCCACTCGCTGATGACGTCAATGACTGCGACCATCGCTGCCTCCGGCTGGTGCTGAATTGAACAGGCGGGCTGGGACAGGCCGCCTGAACAGTTGCATCAATACTTAGGCAGTTTAGATTGTACAGTCGAGCAATAGCCTGTGAATAACTGTTAACTCTGTTGACAATGCTGGTGCGGGCTGCGGGCGAGGGCGGGTTGAGGGCGCCCATCCCCACAAAAGAGAAGGGTTCGACCGGCTACTGTGAGCCGCCGCCGACGAAGTGGACAAGTTCGAGCTGGTCGCCGGGCTGAAGGGTAACTTCGGCCCAAGTGGTGCGAGGGGCGAGCTTGCGATTGCGCTCGATGGCGACCCGGTCAGGCTTCATGCCAAGAGAGTCCACCAGGTTGGCGAGGGTGAGGGTTTGCGGAATTTCGCGCGATTCGCCGTTTAGGGTGATGGTCATTGCAGTCTTCCTTCTGTTGCCATGAGATGATTTTCGCCTGCGGGCCGCGACGAGGGCAAATCTGGCTAGACTAATTTCCGGTAAATTTAGCGTGACTTTTTCCTCCGAATGCCCAAAAGCGCACTCCGCTGAAGAAAACCCACAGGTGAATGGCCCCATGCGCTTGACACTAGGGGAGGCACCACCTAATCTAAAACGTTCCCACAGAAGAGTGTTTTGACACACGCTAAGGGTGCAGGGTCTTCGTCTCAACTATGCCTGAGAACTATTACATCCGCTACCTCCCGCTGGTGCTGCATCTAGTGGCCGCTCTGCTGATTGCGTTGCCGGTGTTGGTGCTGACGACGCTGATTGGCAGGCGCAAAAAGTTCGCCCAGAAGATGCAGGCCTACGAATGCGGCATTACGCCCACGGGTGACACGCGCGGGCGCTTTTCAGTGAAGTTTTATCTAGTTGGCATGCTGTTCATCCTGTTCGACGTGGAAGCCGTGTTCCTGTACCCGTGGGCCATCATTTTGAAGGAACTGAAGATGTTCGGGTTCTGGGAGATGCTGGTGTATATCGGGGTGGTGCTGGTGGGCTTCTTCTACATTGTGAAAAAAGGTGCGATTGACTGGGGCGAGACCGCCCGGGTCAGCGTGGAGAACGTATAGCGATGGGGCTGGAACCGGCAATCACTGATATGGAAGAGTTGAAGAGCGACCCAGCGCTGGCGTGTCTGCTGAGCTGGAACGCTGCGGCCGTGGAAGGTGCGAAGCAAGATCGCGGGCAACTTACGATTTATGTGCAGCGCGAGCAGATTCGCGAAGCCTGCGCGATTTTGCGGGACAATCCGGCGTGCCGGTTTGAAGGATTGATGGACGTAACCTGCGTGGACTGGTATCCGCAGGAACCGCGGTTCGAAGTGGTGTACCAACTGCTTTCGTACACCAAGAAAGCACGCATCCGCTTGAAGGTAAAGCTGAATGGCGATGATGCGGCGCTGGAATCGGTGACCTCGGTGTGGCTGGCGGCGAACTTTTACGAGCGCGAAGTGGCGGATTTGTTTGGGATTCACTTCGCGGGGCACCCGAATCCGCTGCGAATTTTGATGCCGGAAGATTGGGAAGGCCATCCGTTGCGCAAGGACTATCCAGTAGAGGGGTACCGCTAGAGATGGCTCACATGTCGCCGACGCCCGTACTTGAACCCGGCCAGAATCACACGATGATTCTGAACATGGGGCCGCAGCACCCTTCCACACACGGGGTTTTGCGCCTGTTGCTGGAGATTGATGGCGAGACTGTGGTGCGTATTTTGCCGGATATCGGTTATTTGCACACGGGCATTGAGAAAACCTGCGAAGCAAAGTTCTACCAGCAGGTAGTTCCGATGACGGATCGCATTGACTACTTGTGCCCGCTGGTGAACAACCTTGCTTATGCACTGCCCGTAGAAAAGCTGCTCGGGTTGGAGATTCCACCGAAGGCACAATGGGTACGGGTTCTGCTGGCTGAACTGACGCGCATCAATTCGCATCTGGTTTGGCTGGGGACACATGCCCTTGATCTGGGCGCGATGTCGGTCTTTCTGTATTGCTTCCGTGAACGCGAAGACGTGCTGCGGCTGTTCGAAATGGTGGCGGGACAGCGCATGATGACCAGCTACTTCCGCATTGGCGGACTAGCGTTGGAGCCTCCGATTGGCTGGTTCGACCGGGTGCGCGAGTTTGCCAACCGCTTTGACGGCAACGTTGATGAGTACGAAAACTTACTGACTGAGAATCCTATTTTCAAGATGCGAACCAAGGGCGTGGCATACATTAGCCCGGAGGATGCAGTGGCCATTGGCGGTACCGGGCCGACGCTACGCGCTTCTGGAGTGGATTTTGACAATCGCCGCGACTTCCCTTACTCAGGCTACGAAAACTTCCATTTTGAAGTGCCAATTTCTACGGAAGGTGATGTGTACGCGCGATATCAGGTACGGGTGAAGGAACTGCGCGAATCGAACCGAATTGTGAAGCAGGCGCTGGATGGAATGCCCGAAGGGCCGATCAAAGCGGCGGCGCCGAAAGTGGTTCTGCCCGACCGCGAAAACATGAAGACGCAGATGGAGTCGCTCATCTACCACTTCAAGATCATCACGGAGGGCTTCACGGTTCCGGCGGGCGAGGTCTATGTGCCGGTGGAGTCGCCCCGCGGCGAGATGGGCTACTACGTGGTGAGTGATGGCACGGCCAAGCCTTACCGTGTGCACATGCGGACACCTTCTTTCGCGAATCTGCAATTGTTGGAGAAGATGACCGTAGGTCGGCTGATTGCCGACGTGGTTGCGGCCATTGGCAGCATTGACATTGTGCTAGGAGAAATTGACCGGTGAGATTTTCTGACGCGTTTGAAGCGCGCTTTACCGAGATGCTGACGCACTATCCCACCAAACGCTCGGTGCTGGTGCCTACCCTGCTGTTTGCGCAGGATGAAGTCGGATACGTGAGTGAAGATGTGATCGCGGAGTTGGCAACGCGTTTAGAACTGACCACGCTCGATGTGCGCAACGTGATGAGCTACTACTCGATGCTGGTAACCAAGCCGCGTGGCAAGTACAACGTGCAGGTCTGCACCAACATCGCGTGCACGCTCAAGGGTGGGGACGAGTTGCTTTCGCATTGCGCCAAGCGGTTGGGCATCGGACATAAAGGCACTACGGCCGATGGCCAATTTTCGCTGGAAGAAGTGGAATGCATTGGGGCATGTTCGTGGGCTCCGGCGATTCAGGTGAACTACGACTTCCACGAAAATCTAGATGTGCCGAAGATGGATGCGGTGCTGGATGGTTACGCGAAGAAATAGACGGCAGCGGTCAGCCGAACGTGGTTCGTAGAGCATGATGAAACAGGTGTAGCAACACAAGTCTTAGTAGCGGAGCAGCATGGCGGATTTGGTGTCCCATCCCGATGAGGTTAAGGTAGTCTCCCGGCGATTTGGTCTGGGAGCGGCGAACCTTGACCGCTACCTCGAGCTCGACGGCTACAAGGCGGTGCAGAAAGCACTGGCCATGCAGTCTGCCGACATTATCGAAGAGGTAAAGAAGTCTAATTTGCGCGGTCGCGGCGGCGCAGGCTTCCCCACAGGGTTGAAGTGGAGCTTCGTGCCGAAAGAATCGGCCAAGCCGAAGTACGTTCTGTGCAATGGCGACGAAAGCGAGCCGGGGACCTGCAAGGATCGCTTGATTTTTGAGCACGATCCGCACGCGGTGATTGAAGGTGCGGTGATTGCCGGCCTCGCGGTGGGCGCGCGCAAGGCTTACATCTATGTGCGCGGTGAATATCGCTACCTTTCCCTGATTATGCAGAAGGCCATTGCCGATGCGTATGGGCGCGGCTTTCTGGGCAAGAACATATTTGGCTCGGGAATAGACTTCGACGTTTTCTGGCACGGCGGTGCGGGCGCGTACGAAGTGGGAGAAGAGTCGGCGCTCATGGAATCGCTGGAAGGCAAACGCGGCATTCCGCGCATCCGGCCTCCCTTCCCTGCGGTGGTGGGATTGTGGGGCGGGCCGACGGTTATTAACAACGTGGAGACTCTGGCTTCAGTGCCGCACATCATGCTCGGAGGCGGCGAGTGGTTCGCAAACCTGGGCACACCGCGTAACGGGGGCACGCGCTTGTTTTGCCTCTCTGGCCACATGAACCGTTGTGGGGTGTATGAACTGCCTTTGGGCTACAACCTGAAGAAGATGATTTATGAAGTGGGCGGCGGCATCACAGGCGGACGGAGTTTGAAGGCAGTGGTTCCGGGTGGGTCTTCCACCCCCCTCTTCCGCGCCGATGAGATTGACGTTGCGATGGACTTCGACTCGGTTGCCAAAGCAGGTTCGATGCTGGGCTCCGGCGGTGTAACCGCCATTGATGACCAGACTTGTATGGTGAAGTTTGCGCTGCGGATCATCAAGTTCTACCAGCATGAGAGTTGCGGATGGTGCATTCCTTGCCGCGAGGGAACCGATTGGATCAAGAAGTCGCTGACACGCTTCCATGCGGGCGGCGGGTTGCGCAAAGACATTGACGACGTGAAGTATCTGGCGCAGAACATGCTGGGACGCACGTTTTGTCCGTTGGGCGACGCGGCGGCGATGCCCATCATCTCGATTGTGGACAAGTTCCGCGACGAGTTTGAGGCGCATCTGGAAGGTCGCCCTTGTCCTCATGCTAAAGAGGGCGATGCCGCGAACGCTTTGTTACCAATGCTGGCGCATTAAGAACAGTTTCAAGTTTCGGGTTTTGTAACGTAGAGCGATGGGTACGAGGGGATTCGGATTCGGCATGGCTGACGCGAACATCACAGTAGACGGCAAAAAGATCACCGCTCCGGCGGGGTCGTTGCTGATTGACGCCTGCAAGAACGCGGGCATCGAGATTCCCTCTTTTTGCTATTACCCCAACTTGTCATTGCAGGGTGCCTGCCGCATGTGTGTGGTACGAGTGGACGCGCCGAAGATGCCCAAGCTGCAGACTGCGTGCACCACGACGATCAGCGATGGCATGGTGGTGACCACCGACAGCGAGGAAGTGAAGCAGTCGCGCAAGGCGGTGGTGGAGATTTTGCTGGGAAACCATCCGCTGGATTGCCCGGTCTGTGACGCGGGCGGGCAGTGCGAGTTGCAGGACATGACGTTCACGTACGGAGCGTCGGAGTCTCGTTACGTTGAGCCGAAAAATCACAAGCAAGAGCAGCAGTGGTCGCCGGTAGTGTTTTTTGACAGCCCGCGCTGCATCCTTTGTTATCGCTGCGTGCGGGTTTGCAATGAGGCGATGGACGTAGCCGCGCTGGGCGTGGAAAACCGGGGCGTGAGTTCACTGATCGTGCCCAACGGCGGCGACCATTTGGACTGCGAAGAGTGCGGCATGTGCATTGACATCTGCCCGGTAGGCGCGCTGACTTCAGGATCCTATCGCTACAAAACGCGCCCGTGGGAGATGAATCACGTCTCCACCATTTGCACCCATTGCGGCGATGGCTGCAAGACGACGCTGGGGGTACGCTCGTCCGAAGCAGGCATGGAGATTTTGCGCGGCGACAACCGCGACAAGAGCGGCATTAATGATGACTTCCTTTGCATCAAGGGCCGGTATGCGTTTGACTTCGCGAATCGCGAAGATCGCTTGCGGCAACCGCTGGTTCGCAAGAATGGTGTACTGACTGCTGTGACTTGGGAAGAAGCGGTCACTGCGGTCGGCGATAAGTTCGCGGAGGTAAAGCAGAGTGGTGGTGTATTTGGTGTGATTGGCTCACCGCGTTCGACGAACGAAGAAGCCTACCTGTTGCAGAAGTTCGCCCGCAGCACGCTGGGTACGAACAACATTGACCATCAGCGCACGGCGGACTTCCCTGCCTTTGTGAGCGCGCTTGCAGGCAAGCCCGAGATGGCGGGCTCGATGCGTGATGCTTACATGGTTCCGGCGATTCTACTTCTTGGCGGCGACGCCACGGATGAGCATCCGCTGCTGGCGTATCAAGTGCGTAACAACGTTCGCCTGCATAGCGCCAAGCTTTATGTAGTGAATTCGCAAGAAATTAAGCTGAAGCGGCAGGCGGCAGAATTCGCGCAGATTCCCGCTGGAACGGAAAGCGGCGTTGCCGCCTTTCTTGCGGGGGATGATTCGGCGGTTGCCGCGATTGCAACGGCCATCACGTCAGCGGATGCCTGGAGGGCATTGCGGGAGACGCTGCGCTCGGCGCAGAATCTGCTGATTGCGTTCAGTTCTGATTTGCAGGGTGACGGCATCGCAAACATCGCCAAGTTTGCCGGGAGCGTCAGCGGAGCCAAGGTGATCTGTTTGGCTGACTACGCCAATTCGCGGGGAGTGGCAGACATGGGGCTATACCCTGACCTGCTACCGGGCTATGCGTCCGCGGCCAAGGCTGGACTGGATCTTGCTGGGATGAGTGCGGCAGCGCAGCAAGGCAAGCTGGGCGCGCTCCTCGTCGTGGGAGCGAATCCAGTGTATGACCTTGGTTTTGCGGCCGACTCCTTGAACAACACTTTCGTGGTGGTGCAGGATATGTTTCTGACCGAGACGGCGGCCATTGCGGACGTGGTTCTGCCTTCGGCGAGCGCTTACGAAACCAGCGGCACTTTCACCAACACTTCTGGTGACTTGCAACTGGTAAAGAAGGCTGGCGACCTGCATGGGACCAAGCCGGACTTTGAGATTATTGTGCGTATCGCCAGTGCCATGGGTGTGGATGTCTCGACGCTCGTCCCCTTGGGCGCGGGCACCACGGCGGACATGGGCCAATCACGCGGTGCACAATCGGGCGAAGCAGACCGTAGCGCGGTGTATTTGCAAAAGCAAGGTCTAGAAGCCCGCGTCAGTCCGTTTGACGCAGCGGCACTGTTCGATGAGATTCAGCGACTGGTGCCGGGGTACGACGTTTCGCGGATGAACCTGATGGCGGGGAACGACGTACGCACTACGACTGCGGGCAAAGCTGCGGCGCTGCCAGCGAGCCGTGGGGAAAGCCTGCGTCCCGCGCATGACACACTGTTCTCCTCGGGGTCGCTTGGCCGCTACTCGAGAGTGTTGAATTCGGTGGCGGAAAACAGAGATAGCAAGCTGGTGGAAGTCGCGGCGGACTAACAACCGCCTAAGAGTTTAATTTTCAGGCAATGGCAGTGCAAGCAACACGAGTCTGACTACGGAAGCGACAGGAAAAGACCTTGAGTCTGGGACTTTACTTACTGGTGGGGTTCATCAAGAGCTTCATCATCATCAACGTGTACCTTGTGGTGTTCGCGTACACGGTGTGGGCGGAGCGCAAGGTTCTCGGCCATATCCAGAACCGCTGGGGCCCCACCAAGGTGGGTCCGTTCGGCTTGCTGCAGCCGATTGCGGATGGCGTGAAGCTATTGTTCAAAGAAGATATGACGCCACCGTTTGTGTATCAGCCGATCTTCACCATCGCGCCAGTGCTGGCGCTCGTGATGTCTCTGATGTCGGTGGCAGTGATTCCGATTGCCCCGGCGTTGCACTTATTTGGCTACGACATTCCGATGCAGGTGACCGATATCAACATCGGTCTGCTGTTTATCCTAGGCGTCACTTCCATCGGCGTATATGGAATCGCGCTGGCCGGATGGTCTTCCAACAGTAAGTACGCGATGCTGGGCGGGTTGCGCGCCAGTGCGCAGATGATCAGCTACGAAGCTTCGCTGGGACTTTCGCTGATCGGCGTACTCATTATGAGCGGAAGCTTCAGCTTGCAGGAAATTGTCCATCAGCAAGAAGGCTTCTTTTGGGGTTTCATTCCGAACTGGAATATTTTCCGCGGACAGTTTTTTGGTTTCTTCCTGTACATCATTGCGGCGTATGCGGAAACCAACCGGGTGCCGTTTGACTTACCGGAAGCGGAGTCGGAACTGGGTGGCGGTTACCACACCGAGTACAGTTCGATGAAGTGGTCTATGTTTTTTATGGCCGAGTATCACAACATGATTACCGTCGCCTGTCTAGCGACGCTGTTGTTCCTCGGCGGGTGGTCCGGCCCGGTGATTGGGCCGCCGATTTTGCATACCTTGTTGCCGTTGGCCTGGTTCTGCCTGAAGGTGGCGTTTTTCCTGTTTATTTACATCTGGGTGCGGGGCACCATGCCACGCTTCCGGTATGACCAGTTGATGGCCTTTGGCTGGAAGGTATTGCTGCCGTTAGCGATCTTGAACGTCGTGGTAACGGCGTTCTTTGTGGCTTGGTTCTCGTAGTCGAGATGTTGTGCTGCTAAGTAACTTGAAGCTGAGTGGGGAAAGGTAGAAGAGCTTGGAACTCGTACTGTTCTGGGTGTTCGCGGCAATCTGTATCGGCGGAGCGATCAATCTGCTGGCACAGAAGCATCCTATCAACAGCGCTTTGTCGCTGGTGGTGGTGATGGCGTCGCTGGCGGTGGAGTACCTGCTGCTTGGGGCCGAGTTTGTGGCGGCGGTGCAGGTCATCATTTACGCTGGTGCCATTATGGTGCTCTTTATCTTTGTGATCATGCTGCTGAATGCTGGCGAAGAGCCGCACGGTGGCAAGACGAGTCTGGTCGCCAAGTTGGTCGGCTTGCCAGCGCTGGGCATTTTGGCAGTGATGCTTGTATGGGCACTGACGGCACAGGCTGGCGGCTCAGTCGCGGTTGCCGGAGCCGAGCCGGGACCTCCGCAAGTGATTGCGCGCTTGCTGTTCAACGACTTTCTGCTGCCCTTTGAAGTCACCTCAGTTTTGGTGCTGATTGCGATTATGGGAGCCGTGGTATTGGCGGCTCCGCTCCAACCACACCACGCCGCAAAGATTCTGGCGGCACAAGCTGGCGAAGGGGGGCAAAGCTAGCATGGTTCCTATCTCTTATTATCTTGGGCTGAGCGCTGCTCTGTTTATTTGTGGCATTGCAGGCTTTCTGTTGAAGCGCAACATCATTACGATATTCATGTCTATCGAGCTGATGCTGAACGCGGTGAACTTGTCGTTTGTAGCATTCGCGGCGCAGTTACACAACCTCGCAGGGCAGGTGTTCGTGTTTTTTGTGATGGTGGTGGCGGCTGCGGAAGCTGCGGTTGGCTTGGCGATCATCATCGCGGTGTACCGCACGCGGAATACTCTGAACGTGGATCAGGTGGATCTGCTCAAATTATGACGGCGAATTTGCATCTTTGGCTGATTCCTCTGCTGCCGCTGCTGGGCGCTGCCATCAATGGCGCCTTCGGCAAGCGTTTTTCGCGCCAACTGGTGTCTGCGGTAGGACTCGCGGGCTCAGGTGCCGCGTTCCTTTATGCGCTGTGGATTGCATCGCAGTACAGCGCTCTGGCGACCGCGATGCCTATCGTAGATAAGACCTTGGGAACATGGATTAAGGCAGGCACTTTTCAAGCCGACTTTGCCTTCCAACTTGACCAGCTCTCGTTTGTGATGCTGCTGATCGTGACCGGTGTCGGGTTCCTGATTCATGTCTACTCGGTCGGCTATATGTGGGAAGAAAGCGGCTACTACCGCTTCTTCTGCTACCTGAACCTGTTTTTGTTCTTTATGCTTACGCTGATTCTAGCGGCGAACTATCTGCTGATGTTCATTGGGTGGGAGGGCGTAGGTCTGGCATCGTATTTGCTGATCGGCTTCTACTTCACCAAAGATTCGGCGGCAAATGCGGGTAAGAAGGCATTCATTGTCAATCGTATCGGTGACTTCGGCTTCCTGATTGCGCTGTTTTTGCTGATCCAGCACTTCGGTACCCTGGACTTTACCTTACTGGCAGATAAGATCGTTCCCTTGGGTTCCGAGGCCGGTTGGGGATTGCTCAGCAGCATCGGCGTATTGCTAATGGTAGGTGCGGCGGGAAAATCCGCGCAAATCCCGCTGTATGTGTGGCTGCCCGACGCGATGGAAGGCCCGACGCCGGTCTCGGCGCTGATTCACGCAGCGACCATGGTGACGGCGGGCGTGTACATGGTCTCACGCTCGCACGTGATTTTTGACCGCGCGCCGCAAGCGCTGCTGGTGGTGGCGGTGATTGGCTGCGCAACGGCATTCTTCGCCGCAACCATTGGCATCTGCCAAACTGACATCAAGAAGGTGTTGGCGTACTCTACCGTTTCTCAACTGGGGTATATGTTCCTCGGCTGCGGCGCGGCGGCGTATTCGGCGGGCGTCTTCCATCTGATGACACACGCGTTCTTCAAGGGGCTGCTCTTTCTGGCTGCGGGTTCGGTGATTCATTCACTCGGCGGCGAGCAGGATATGCGGCGCATGGGCGGGCTACGGAAAGAGATTCCGTGGACCTTCTGGACGATGACGGCTGGCACGTTCGCCATCGCCGGGTTCCCGTTTTTCGCGGGTTATTACTCGAAAGACATGATTCTGTGGAAGGTTTCGCAGCACAACCCAATTCTGTTTGGGTTCGGCCTGCTTACGGCGTTTATCACTTCGTTCTATATGTTCCGGCTTTGGTTCATGACGTTCTTTGGCGAGCGCGCCACGGCGGAAGCCGGACATGGGCATCATGATCAGGCTCCTGCAGCCCACGGACATGATGACCATGGACATGATGGCCACGGGCATGGCCACGCTGGCGGCCACGCGCACGAAAGCGGATGGCTGATGCTTTTCCCGCTGGTGGTGCTGGCGATCCTCTCGGTAATTGGCGGCTGGATGGTGGGCGGCGGTGAAGGCTTCGCGAAGTTTCTCTCCCCGGTCTTCAGCGTGGGGCTCGCGGCGGACCCAACTGAGGTTGCAGGCGGCATGTCGGAAGGCTTTGTAAGCGCGCTGGCGACGGTGGCATTTCTGCTAGGGCTGGGGCTGGCATGGTTCCTCTACGTGCGGCGCAAGAACATCCCTGCGCAGATAGCACAGAACCTCGGCGGCATTTACAGTGCGGTGCTGAACAAGTACTGGGTGGATGAGATTTACGCGACAGTGATTGTGAACCCGATGATGGCAATTTCGCGCACCGTCCTGTGGCAAGGGATTGACCGTAAGGTGATTGACGCGACGCTGGACGATGCGGCGGCGGGAGCGAATCAGCTTTCCGGCGAAGTCCGCAAGATGCAGAGTGGCAACATTCGTTCGTACGCGGCATGGGTCGCGGCGGGTGCAGTTCTGGTTGTTGGATACATGATGTGGATGGGAGCGGCACGATGAGCCTGAACAACTCCATTTTGACGCTCGTAACTTTCTTGCCGCTCGCCGGAGCCGTACTGCTGATGCTCTTCCCCCGGCGCGACCGGGACATCCGCTGGTTTGCCATGGCGGTGTCGGTGGTGACGTTTATTTTGTCACTGCATTTGCCCGCGCACTTCGATGCGTCGAAGGGCTTCCAGTTCGAAACCAACATCCCGTGGATTACGACGCCGAACATTCACTATCACATTGCGATTGACGGTATTTCGTTGTGGTTGGTGGTGCTGACAACCTTTCTGACGCCGCTATGTGTACTGGTCTCATGGAAGAACATTCACGGGGAAGCCAAGGAGTTCTTCGTTCTGCTGCTGGCACTGGAGACGGCGATGATTGGCGTCTTCATTTCGCTGGATATGTTCCTGTTCTATGTGTTCTGGGAAAGCACACTGATTCCGATGGCGCTGCTGATAGGCATCTACGGGCATGACCGCCGGGTGTATGCGGCAGTTAAGTTCTTCCTGTACACGATGGTTGCTTCGGTGTTTATGCTGGCGGCGATCCTGTGGCTGTATGGCAAGACGGGCAGTTTTGACTACACAGTGGTGCAAGCGGCAATCCACAGCGGGCAGATTGAAGGCTTGGGGTACGCGGCGGTCTGGCTGTTCCTCGGCTTTTTCATAGCCTTCGCGGTAAAAGTACCGCTGTTCCCCTTCCACACGTGGCTGCCAGATGCGCACGTGGAAGCGCCAACGGCTGGCTCGATTCTGTTGGCGGGCGTCCTGCTGAAAATGGGCACCTACGGTCTGTTGCGTTTCAACGTTGGTTTCTTTCCGGAGCAAGCGCATATTCATGCGCCCTGGATCATGGCGCTGGCGGTGATCGGCATCATTTACGGCGCGCTGGTAGCGCTGGTGCAACCCAACCTTAAGAAGCTGATTGCGTATTCGTCGGTCAGCCACTTGGGTTTTGTGGTGCTAGGCATTTTCGCGCTGAACACGGCGGGCACCGATGGCGCTGTGTACCAGATGCTGAACCACGGCGTCTCGACGGGCGCGCTGTTCGCACTGGCAGGCATCCTCTACGATCGGCGCCACACCTACGAGATTAAGGAGTTTGGCGGATTAGCGTCGGTGATGCCCCGCTATGCGACGCTCTTCCTATTCATCACGTTATCAAGCGTGGGCCTCCCGCTGCTGAATGGATTTGTGGGTGAGTTCCTTATTTTAAGTGGTGCCTTCAGTGCCAAAGCGCTCTACGGTGTACTCGCAGCGAGCGGTGTAATCCTAAGCGCCGGCTACCTGCTGTGGCTGTATCAGCGTGTTTTCTTTGGTAAGGTGACGCAGCCGGTGAACCTGACACTGCCAGACATCACGCCACGTGAGCAAGCGGTGATCTGGCCGCTGATGGCCGCGGCACTGGTGATGGGCATCATGCCGTCATACTTTTTGCAGCAGATTGAACCGTCGGTGGTAGGCACGTTACAAAGCGCGGCCGCAACCGCCGCCCGCGTGCTTCCGGCCATTACATCATTCGGGGGCCGGTAGGACTTTCTAAGACATGACGCCAAACGAGATCAGCTACTCGCACATTTTGCCCGAAGTGGTACTCAGCGTCTTCGGCATGCTCATCATGCTGGCCGAGCCGATGCTCGGCGAGCGGGCCAGCCGCAAGCCGTTGGGATACCTCGCCTTCTTCGGCACTTTGGCCGCGGGCGCGGCCACGCTCTATCAGGCGCAATATCCGGGCTTTGCTTTCTGGCACATGGTGCACGTGGATGCATTCAGCACCTTCTTCCACCTGCTGGTGATAGGAGTTGCCGCAGTCGTCATTCTCAGTTCGCTTGACTACGTGGAAGAAGAGACTGTCCATGCAGGCGAGTATTACGGACTGGTGTTGCTGGGCGCGGTGGGTATGTGCCTGATGTCTTCTGCAGTGGAGCTGGTTCTAATCTTTGTCGCACTCGAAATTTCCTCGATCGCGACCTACGTGCTAACAGGGATTCGCCGCAAGAATGCTGCGGGTGCAGAATCCGCGCTTAAGTACTTTCTACTGGGTTCATTCGCCACTGCGTTTTTCCTCTTCGGCGTTGCCATGATGTACGGTGCTACGGGTTCCACCGACATTCCTAATATCGCGTTAACGCTTGCCAAAGGCAGCATCCCCGGGCTGGTGTATGTGGGCATGGCGCTAATGTTCGTGGGACTTGGCTTCAAGATCGCCTCGGCTCCGTTCCATGTTTGGACTCCTGACGTGTACGAAGGTGCACCTGCGCCAATCGTCGGGTTTATGTCCACCGCACCGAAGGCTGCGGTGTTTGCGGTGATGCTGCGCATCATTCTGCAAACCGGCGCGCCCGGCTGGCTCTATTTGATCTGGGGTTCGGCAGCGCTTTCGATGACGCTGGGCAACTTGGGCGCACTGTTGCAAACGAACGTCAAGCGCATGCTGGCATATTCTTCCATCGCCCAGGCTGGCTACATATTGGTGGCATTTACGGCCGCGCCTCAAGAGGCGACCTCCGCCGTCATGTTCTATATGTTGTGCTACGCAGCGATGAATGTTGGTGCTTTTGCGGTGATTACATTTTACTCAGGCAAGGACGAGCGCCGTGTACATTTGGAGGATTTCGCTGGTCTGGGTGCTACCAATCCCCTGCTGGCCTTGACGCTAACCATTTTTCTGCTCTCGCTGATTGGCATTCCGCTAACTGGCGGTTTTCTGGCTAAGTTTTATGTCTTCCAAGTCGCACTGAAAGCGAACATGGTGTGGCTAACCATCATCGGGGTACTGAACAGCGCGGTGGCGGCATATTACTACCTGCGTCTGGTGGTAGCAATGTACATGAAGCCAGCCCCCGAGGGCGCAGTTCGTGTGGCTGCTCCGCTGCCGATGAAGATTGCCCTGCTGGCAGCAGCCGCCTTGACGCTCTATCTGGGAATCGTGCCGACCGGTGTGCTTAGCTATACAACTGAAGCAGCGGCTCAACTGCTGACGGCACCCGCAGTCAAGGTGGTTACAGGGCAATAGCTTCCAGCGAGTATTTTGGGTATGAGTGGGGCCCGCCAAGCGCGGGCCTTTTTTCTTGCCTTGAAGTTTTAGGCGCAGAGTTGCTAACGGTTCTGCGATTAGTCGAGCGCAACGGCAATATCGCGGCTGGTGAAGATCCACGCGGCCAGCCCGCAGATGCCGGCAGCTTGAACGAGCGAGAGTGCCACTAGCGTCCAATCCGCCACCCAGTCTCCGCGAAACGCTGCCTGTAAAACCACATCCATCAAGGTATGAACCGGCAAAACATGTTGCCAGCCCGCACCGGCGAAGCGGGTGGTGCCCGCAGGCAAAGTAAGAGTGAGCGCGGTGGCGATGGTCGCTAGAAAGGGGTTGAGGAAAGTGGAATAAAGCACCGAAACGCTGGCTGCAAGCAAACAAGCCGCGAGCAGACAAGCCATCAGAAACCAAAGGTGCGAACGGCTAAATCCGATGTCGCCCAGTAACCAAGTGCCGGTAATGCCGAGGGTAAAGCAATAAAGGCCAGCAGCCAGACCAACCCCGGCCAGCAATCCCATTACATATTGGCTGCGTGAAATAGACTTGGAAAGCACCGCAAGGATGCGTCGCGAGCGGCGCTCAGTATTAATCGCGGAGCCGCCGAAAAACACGCTGAACGCAATGCCGTAGATGGAAAGTTCCTTAAACAGGAAGAGTGCATCTTCTTGTTGCTTCTGTAGATCAACAGTCAACCCCATCAGCGCCAGGGCGAGCACACCCAAGATGAGTAGCAATATGGGCCAACGCTGCTCCCGAGCGAAGTTGCTGGCAATCAATAGCACGCCCCTCATGCGCTACTCGCTTGGTCTGCCGACTCAGCCTCGGCCGTGACTTCCAGAAATATCTCTTCCATCGTCCGCTGCATCGGGTTGACGCTCAACACCTCGTCGCCCGCACTCCAAATACGCTGCAATGCGCCGGGCAATTCCCTACGCGAAACAACCTCGTCTTGTAGCTGCATTCGGGTCGTTGCGGTTGGGGAATCACTCGCGACAATTCGACGATGGAGAATGCGCATCTGCTCAGAGCTATGCAGCAAGTCGGCGGTGCGGCCTAGGCGCATCAAACGGCCTTTCACTACGATGGCGACCCGGTCGCACACCAGTTCCACTTCAGAAAGCAGGTGCGAGCTTAGGAAGACGGATTTACCTTCGCCACGCAGCTTCAGTAGCAGTTCGCGCACCACCACGCGCGCAATGGGGTCGAGTGCGGAAGTGGGCTCATCCAGCACCAGCAGTTCAGGATCATTCACCAAGGCTTGCGCCAACCCGACGCGCTGAGCCATGCCGCGGGAAAACTTGCCGACATTGCGCCGAGCCTCGCTAGTAAGCTGCACCGCATCCAGCGCGGCGGCGGCACGGCGGTCTAACTCGGCCCCACGTAGGCCATTCAGTGCGCCGTAAAACTTGACCAGACTGGCCGCCGGACGGTGATAGAGTGCGACATTTTCCGCCAGGAAGCCTACTCGACGGCGAGAATGCGCATCACCAAAGGGACGGCCCAGCAAGATTCCAGACCCGCTGCTGGGCTGCATAAAGCCCATTACTAGATGAATGGCGGTCGTCTTGCCAGCGCCGTTGGGGCCGAGAAAGCCAAATATCTCGCCGCACTCAACTTTAAGCGAAAAATCGCGGAGCGCAGTCACCGGGCGACCAAGCCAAGGCCGGTAGACTTTGCTGACCTGTTCGAATTGCAGGACGGAACTCATCGGGAGATAGCTATATTGTAGTCGCCCGCAGCGCAGGGGGAATCGGGCAACCTGATAGTTGGAATAGCACCAAAGGTGTACTCCTTACTATGCGATGACGCTTGCGCAAACGCGATGGCAGGCCTTACCGAAACCTGGCGCGAATGCCCGGCAGCAGCAGGTAGATTACAGTGGCGACGTTGAGTGCGAATGGAATCATGGCGAGCAAGTGCATATGGCCGAAGACCGACCCCAGACCGAGCAAAACGTGAATGGCACTGAGCCCAATCGCCAGATTCGCAGCCCATTTCTTCAGACTCAGTAAACCGCCACCGATGGCAAAATCGAGAATGGCCAGTAGGATCAGAACTGCCGCAAACCCAATTCCGAGCGTGTGCCAAACCGTCGAAACCCAATCCGGCATAGATTCTAGGAGGCCGCCGATCACCTTGGCAAAAAGAAAAATACCCAGTCCGAAGAAAGCCCAAATCGCCCCGCGAATCCAGTACCAAATTGCTACCAAGGTAATACTTTGTGGACGCATATGTGCTTATCCCTCCGCAACTTGTTGCAATGATGGAATCAGTTTGAACTGAAAGTTAGCAGATGGCTTCGAGCAGGTCAATAACGAGGAATGCACTCCTGCCGGGTAGTCACAGAGCAGGGTTGCAGCCGGAAGCCAAGCGCGGAATGCGCCAGAGAAGGATTGCCAGCAGCAGCACTTGGGCAAAGAGCGGCAGCAGCAGCGCCTGCGAAGAACTGCCCGTCTTATCCATCAGCACACCCACGCCACCGAGCATGGCAGATGCGCCAACGTTTGTGATGGCGAAGATGATGGGACCCAGCTTCTCTGTACGCGAGCCGGCCGCTTCCGAGAAAATGGCGAGCATAGTGGGGAAAACCGTGGCTAAGCCACCACCAAGCAAAGCGAACGCCAGCGCAACGGCCCAGGGTTCGCGCATGGTGACCAACAGGGTGGAGCCGGCAACAGCAACCGCGATTCCAACTTCTGCAGCGCGGCGCGGCCGAACTACCCGAAACAAAAGCGGTGCTGCTCCGCGCACCGCAACCAAGCTGCCATAGAACACGCCCGGCATGATGGTGCTTAAAGCACGTGGGAGTCCTACCTCTTTGGCATGCGTCGCGGCCCAACCGCCAAATGTATTTTCCACGGCCACATATAGAAAAAGGCCGACCGCGAAGGTGACGATCATGGGCCAATAGCCAGCCGGGGGTGGCGGCAATGCAGCAGACCTTATAACTCTAGAGTCGGGCATTACCCCTAAGCCTGCTGAGCGGAGTGCAACTTCACCTCGGGAGGCCAATGCCAGGCGGAAGGCCAACGCAAATAGCACTGCAGCAAAGATGGCTAGTAGCCAGCGCCAGTCGCCATAGTCTTGCCACAGCGCCAGTAGTGGCGACGTGGCGACAGCACCGAGCCCCCAGATAAAATTGAGGAAGCTGAGTGCTCCTGCGCGCTTGATTATTGGAACTCGTGCCACCAGTAAATTCCCCGCCGGCACCGCGAGCCCGTTACCAATGCCGTAGAGCGCAACCGAGGCCATGCCTGCGAGTGCCGAGCTGCGACCAAGAGTGAGAATACCGATCGCCATACAAAGCGCACCCATCGCCATTGCTCGCTTTAGGTGGCCGCGCGGAATCAGCACGACCGCCACCATGTTGCCCGCGAGCGCACCCAGAAACTGGCAAGTGAAGAATGTGCCAATCTGCGCGTGGCTCAGTGACCAATGCAGCATGAGACCAGGAACCAAGGGGCCCAAAACCGTCGTCGCTACGCCACACAAGGCGAAAACCGCGTGAACGTCCCAATCGAAGCCTGAGGCCTGATGGCGATGTTCCATGTCGAGCTGTGAGGGTGCCGTCATCGTGAAATCTAATTTGCCCTGTGCTACTGGTGTACAGGCGTTGCAGCAGCTTGAATTTCTGCGACGCTTCGCGGTACAGTCTTCCGCCACGTTTCTAGCAGCCCAGGATTCGCCGCAAGTTCAAGCTCGATCGCGGCAATCTCCTCGGGAGAGAAATATGTACGGCGCTTGCGCGCAACTTTATCCGCTGGAATGTTGGCATAGATCCACGTGCGATAGCTCTTCAGACCATTCGCGTAGCCACGATGAATCGCCTCCAAGTCGGTGCGGCGCTCAAACCCAATGGTGTAGCTGGGGGAAAACAGGCGAATCAGCCCAAAGCGACGCAGACGGTTGCCGTGAGTTAAGTCGCGCACGTGGACAAGTTCATGTGCCAGAATCGAACAGACACCGTCGGCAGGCGCGTTGCGGTCAAACAACAGCGGGTTCACCTCCACGTAGTAGCGCATCGGGAACAGGAGAAGAAATCGCCAGATGCTGAAGCGGGTGCGGAAGTAATCGTAGTCGCTGTGGAAGGCACGAACTTGCCAGTCACGGTGGGCAACCTCCGGGTAGGATTTGGTGGCAACCTGTGTAGCCATCGCAAAGATTCGACCCGCGCTAACGCCGTCATCTGTGACAGAAGCCACTGTGCCAATGTCACGACGAAGTGGCCCGGAAGCAACCGATGTCGAGCTAGCCTGCATGCAGTCCACGCCGATGAACCGCGAAGGGGAATTCTGCGCAGGAACTGGCGAACCCGCACACGCCAACAGTAGGGACATACTTGCGACAAACCTTGCCGTGAAGCGCAGCCTCATTCCGGATAACCCCTCGCCAGCTTGCGATAGTAGGGGATCAGCCGAAGTACTTCGAGTACAGACGTGGGTTGAACCCCGCGCGCGCGATTCTGGTCACCAATCTCAAACGCAATACGCCACTGCTCAAAGAGAGTTGCGTAGGCTTGCGAAATGCTGAACTTGGGGTCATAGATATGCGTGGCTTCGGAAGTCACGCCATTGAGTTCTACCACACGAACATTTCGACCAGCTTGCAAGTCTTCGCGCGAGGGAGCGCGCACGTCGAAGCGGCCAAAGTAGAAGCCGTCGTAGTGCTTGGCGATACTATCAGTTGCGTCTGTCAGGGCTTCGCTAATGAGGTCGCTGCCATCGAGAAAGATGGCACCGCGACAGTGTGTGCCCAGTTCGACCAACTGAACCTGTTCGCCCGCTGCGGGCACCGAGTCTAAGCGCGCCTCATTCTTACCGAGATAAAACTTACCCATGCAGACCGCGCGATCATCTTCCAGAATCAGATGCTCCAGCGTGCGCTTGCCGTCTCCCGTCATCACGGGCATACGCTTGTCTGTGATGGAGAAGATCTTTCCACGCTGCTGATTGGGAAAGCGATAGTAGAAAATGCCGAACTCTTCGCCTGGCAGATATTCCTGCAAAATTGCGGGGAAATCAGCATGCGACAGGTAACCATGCAGCTCTTCGGCGGAGCGAATCACACCTACTCCCGAACCACGCTGCCCGGCATCGGGTTTGAGTACAACCGGATAGGAGAGTTGGTGTTCGCGCAGAAAGGCCTCGGCCTGCTCGACTCGGGCGTACGGCGTTCCTACTGGAATCAGTGTAAACAGAGGCATCCACGGCTTGGCACCGGCGAGCGCGGCGAGAATCTCGTGCTTCTCTTCCCCTAGAAAACCACCAGCAGGCATCGCCGGATTCGCTGCCGTGAAAAGTGTGAAGTTGCGATAGCGCAAACCAAGATAGAGCACATAAAGCACAACCGGGGGATAGAAAACATAGGGTGACCAAAACTCCCATCGCAGCTTGCGCTTCCACCAGCCAACCAAACTGCGTCGGCCGCGATAGGTGAGGAGTTTTTCCGCCAGCTTGGCAAGGACGAAGATGGCAGCCCCGCCCACCAGTAATTTTATGGACAGCGGCTGACGACCCAGAAAATCGCTGTGTACAAATGGCAGGCCGAGACCAGCGGCCACGCTGACGATAAGGGGCGTCCACACCGCAGCCGCGAGTAGGAAGTAACCGAGGAACTTACGGACGGGAGTTCGCAAAACTCCGGCTGTAAAGTAGGTGGGCAAGCGAGCGCCGGGAGTAAAGCGGGCGATAAAAACCATCGCAGCCCCGTTACGGGCAAGCCAATCGCCAGCGCGTTGCAAGCTGTCTTCCCCTAAAACCCAACGCAGTGGCGGACGCCGCAACGCAGCACGGCCAAACAGCCGCCCCACTATATACAGCAGCAAGTCGCCAAAGAAAATTCCAACAAAGCACGCCAGAATTGCGGGCAGCAGCGCCAATCTGCCTTCGGCAACCAGCACCCCCGCAGTAATGCAGGCACCATCCTCACTTAAGAAAGTCGCCAACGCCAGAATCAACAGCGTCACCGCACTCGTGATGAAGCCGGGCTTGGGCCAGTGCTCGGTATCCATAGGCGCAGCAGCGCGGGCCACGCGGTCAGCGGGCGCGGTAGCACGCGTGACGGCGGTGCCCGCTTCCACCTGCGCTGCGAAGGGGACAAATGCCGCCAGCAAGGGGCGGGGCTCCATAAACGTCATAAAATGGCTGGCTTCGAATTTGCCGCCAAACTCAGAATGCTCAGTGCTATGGAAGATGTGAACTTCACTCTGCGGCACCAGCCGCCCCGCCTCATAAGCAGCCTCGACCGGCACGAGCGGATCATCCTGCCCCTGCAGAATGAGCATTGGCCCCTGATAGCTCTGCAAAATGCCGCGCAGCGGGCGCTGATCCGAATCATAGAAATTGCGCGCGTACGGAATCCCCATATCGGAGTGATTGAGCGAACCAAATCGCGGTACAAAGATACGGATGCCCCACAGCAAACCGAGTTGCGCTCCATGAATCCCGTGGTTGATGTGGTAGTCGCCCAGCATCTCCATCTCTTGCACGTTGATGGCGGATTGCAGGGTGACCGACGCAACGCGCTCGGGCGCAATGCGAGCCATTTGCAGCACAACGCCCCCACCCAGACTAAAACCGACCACGTGAGCGCGCCGAATACCCAGCTTGTCCATCAGCTCCAGCACATAGTGGGCATGGGCAAGAAATGAGTAGTCAGGCAGATCTTTACTAGAGTCGCCGAAGCCCGGCAGGTCGGGGGCAATGAGCCGGCGCTCACCGGGAATGCAGGTGAACGGGGTGTCGCTGGTCTCGCCGGGCCCTGTGGGGGCTTTGTGGCTCTCCGCAATCGGGTCGTGATTCAGCCGCAGCATATAAAGATCGAAAACATCGCTGTCACCGGGGCTGCCGTGCAACAGGATGACCGGCAGCTTGCTGTCGTCTTGGGGTGCAGCAGGAACATCGCGGAAGGCGATGGTGACGTCGCCGGGGACAACCTGATCGCCGGAAACTGCAGACACCGTAACCGTAGACTTGCCAATGGCAATGGCCTCTGGGGCCTGCTGGCGCATCTGCCAGCGCTGGTAGTAGGAGGCACCGAGCAGGATGACGTAGGCGGCAAGCAACGCAATGCCAACCCAGCGGAATATGCTGCGCCAGCGTGACCGGGCCGGTGGTGGCGCAACAGCATTGTTAACGACAGGCGAAGTGTACAAGCAAAGCTCCTCGCGGTTAGTTTACAGGAGCAGAGGCCGAGCGATTTCAGGCAGCCTCTGGTGCCCGGCTGGCCCAGGGTGTATGTTGTCGGTGTGCAGGCGTTTGGATCCGCTTGGCACTCTCATGAAGCTTTTCAGTGGGAGGAGAACCACCATGTGCGGTTTTTGTGACACGCCATTTTCTTGCGGCTGCGACGGCGGCACCACGTTCCCGGGCCGAGGCTGCCGTTGCTCGGCTGGTCACTATTGCGAAGCCTGCGGCCACAGAGCACGCTCAGGAGTAGCACCGGAGGAGCCCGGCTCTCAGCCACCCGAACCAACGGGGGAATCCGCCGAATCTACCTAGGCGCCTACGCACTTCGGCGCCTCACATGCACTTGAAACGCTCCCGGCACCGCCTCCGCAGAGACAACGAAAAGATAGCCACCACCACAGCCCGAATACATCGCGCCCGGGTACCTATCCTGATAGAAGCTGAGTAGCTCCAGCAAATCAGTCGCAATCAGTGGATGTCGCACAGTATGAGGCAAGACAGCGCTCCAGCATCGCATACATTCATTTAAGGATTCGCCTAACCTTTCCAGGCTCATTGCAGTAATCGCGCTGAAGCACGACTTGCCAGACGCACCCAGTCGCTGAATCCACTGGGGGTCTAGATTTTCGCCTCCAAGTGGACTGTATCCTATTGGCCTCTGAGCCACAGGCACAACGTGCATGCAGTGCTCCAGCCAACTGCAAATCTCTGCATCGGCGCAGGACTCAATATATGTAGGAAATACGCCACCCTCATGCCTATAGTCATAGTCTAGCCGACTAATACCCGGTAATATCAGTCCAGCCATGTCCTGCGAACCTGACGGCTTCGTGCTGCCCGCGTTCTCAGCCCGATACAGCTCACGAATCAATTCCAGTGGAGGTCGCTCCGGCAGCGCGCCGTTCCACAAATGATGTGCAATCTTCCGCGTACTGGTCGCCATGCCCGCCCGATCCATAAAGCGGCATCTGGGCTCCAACCCCACTACCACCATAGATCCAGGTGCCTCAGGATTCAGGCGAGACAGGAACGGCTGGTCAATCCAGCCGCCCGCTAGAGCCATTCTATAAGGTATCTGACCTACTGGCCCTATCAACTGAACCATTCCTTAGTCCCAGACGTCTCTGAGTTCCCCACGCAGACTTCAGCCGTGTTCATGCCTTCTCCTCGGTCACCCGCTGCATCCCTTATGCAGATTCCAGAATCATGTTGGCGTATTGCGTGGTGTCACCAGTTCGAATCACGCCCACTGCGCCCGGAACGCGACGCTTGAAAATATCGTGTGGTTCATAAACCACTTGAATATCTCCGATGCAGGCTTTGAACATCTCCACTGTACTCGCACTGTTCACGCCCTGAAACTCTTCAGCCATGACAATTTTGCCGATTACAAAATTCGCCTTTATCGCGGTCAAAACTTCAAGTACGCGCGGAGTGTCATCCACCAGCGAAATATCCACGGTCTCCACCTGTGGCCAACTCGGAAATCCCCTATCAGCAATCACCACAGTATTCGTGTGTCGCACCCTGCTTAACAGAGAATTCAAAGCTGGGTTAAGAATTCCACATTTCAGCATACTTCTCCCTTCCCCTCACCCTCGCTGCCCTGAACACCTAGAGCGCTAGAACGCGTATATAAGTCATCTACAACCCGGTGCACCAATAGTCACCCGGAGCTATTGGAACTATTGAGCTTCGCTCTACGCCGATAGAATTCATCTTGGTCAAGCCGCAGCGCAATTTCGGCACAGCTATAACGATCGGCTTCTACGAAACGACGCTTCTGAGATTCCGTCGCGGCCTCAGGGTCAAGAAGCCACAACCAGTCGTAATACTCCGACTGATCTACAATTGCCGGGAACACTCGCGCGTTCCACAACGTGCGCTGACTCACCGATACGTCTTGCGGCCAGACGTCTGCCCACACAATCCCGACGGCGTCCAACCAAGCCTGCATTGGCCTGCCGCAAAACGAACCGCCTCCCGCCAGTGACTGCTTGAACGAGTCATCAATATCACACACCCTCAGAAACAAGATGCTTTCTCCATTGCGCCCGCTACCGCTCGAGACGTCGAGACACGCCCCGCGCCTAAGTGCAAGTGGCTTGGTCACGTCCAAACCAATTAGTGCGTTCAAGCCGCCAAGCGATACTTCTGACGAGAGCGAACAGCCTTCAATCCAGCAATCACTCGCAACCACATTAACCTTCACCGCGCTATTCAGTACTAAATCGCACGCACCCACTTCGCCTCGGTCGGCAGCGATCAGAGCGCATCCACTCGAAATCAGTTGGCGGGTAGTGCCGAAATGCAGAAACTTGCAGCGCGGCAACACTTCTACGCGGAACGGAATGCACCTGAGATCAGCAAACAACTCAGCGAGCGCTGATGAATCAAGAGTGGATCCAGATTCCCTCACTGCTTCTAAGTATTGATCCGCGGTAACTTCGCTCCCAAGCGCACACGATATCTCGCGGTAAAGGTCGATGCCGTGATGCAACAAGTGTTGCCAAACTCCATCCTTCCAGATAAGCTCTTGACTTCCCGATCCATTAGTGCCCTCTATGAAGAAGGTACGCATCAGTTGGACAGCGGACTCGGCATCGAAGCTCATCAGACCCACATCAAGCATTGACCTCCCGCTTCCATCTATAGCCCCGGCCACCTTTTGCCTCTCTGGCGATGGCTTTTGCAGAAACCTGCGCACTACTCCATCTACATCGGCGCAAAAGACACCATGAAGGGCAGCCTCTTCTGGTGGAGCGAGACACCCTGCAGCAGTAATGCCGCGTCGAGTCAAGTCCACTGCGGACGCCTCCATGAGAAGAAGGGCATCACCTGCCGCCACCACTACTTCACCTTTGCCCGCTGAAGGTAGAGCTAGGAAAGTGGGAAGTAACCGATCGAATAGGGTTGTCGTAGTACTATTACCGCGCGCGGAAGGCACCGGCACGAACATCTTCCCGCAGTGAGAGTATGCGGGCAGACGGCGAGAATCACCACCAGCGTGAATGATCAGGATCCGGAGGCCGCTCAGAATCGCTTCCGCCTCCGAGAAGCTCATTCCCCCTTGTTGCTGATGCTGTAGCACCATATTCAAGCAATGGAGCGTGCTACCGCCGCTGCCCATGCGCTCACCATTTAAGTCCGCGATCACAAGACAGTGGTGGACTACCGTAAGCGCGTCAGAGCCTTTACGCCGTCGCAACTGACCTTCGTATGCCTCCGCTTGCCGCTCATTTGCAGCAGTAACTATTAAATAATCCCAAATAATTGCGGCAGACGCCACGTGACTGGCCCCCCAATCCTCGGTCTAGCTGAATGCGTCTGTCCCAACACCGCCCGGTCACCGAAAGGAAATCCGAAACACATACCCGTGCGCTCCTGGATTCTGCTGGGGCATCTGAATATGCAGCCCATCGTCACGCTGGTCGAATGCCAGTCCGTCGCTGGCAGCGCCCAGCAAGGCCACTGAGCTGACACTCGGATGCTCCCCTAGCAGACCCTTAGCGAGTGTATGAATAACAGCTTCGCCGTTCGCTGGCCATGCCATCTCGATGGCGTAAAGTATCTTGTTCTTAGTAGTGAACCGGAAGTCTTCAGCCGTATATGGCTTCACATCGGTATCGTGAAAAGACCCTTCCTGCACTCTCGTTGGACCTTCTCCGTACACTTTCCACGGACGGGTGCCGTAAATTGCCTCACCATTTACCTTAAGCCAACTGCCTACCTCTAGTAAAACTTCTTGAGCAGGCTCAGGGATCGTGCCATCAGATCGCGGCCCAATATTCAGCAGTAGGTTCCCATTCTTACTCACGATATCTACTAACTGATGAATAACAAATCGAGGAGACTTGAAGGTATCATTTTCAATGTAGCCCCAGGACTTGTTGCTAATGGATGTGTCAGTCTGCCAATACTGAGAACGTATTCCTGCAAGTTGACCCCGTTCCAGATCCAGAACTGCAGATTGCTCTTGCATTGCAAAATCTTTATAGTTAATCACGCCAATCGGTTCACCATTTTGTTGGGAAACATTGTAGTAGAACGATGCAAAGCGTGCCAGATTGTGCCTAACGGCGGCTTGCCCAATCCACCAGTCGAAGTACATGACCTCAGGGTGATATTTTTGCACGATCTCGACGGACCTCGCTAGCCAGTCGTCTGTCCATGCCTTAGAGACGAAGGTAAAGTCGTTAGAAAGAGGTGTGCCAGCTCTCGCCTCAAGCCAGTGGTGGGCTGGGCCGTAAAAAGAAGCGTTCTGCGGGTCGTTAATGTCTGAAGGAAACCCACGACCGACGCCCAAGAAGAAATTGTGCTCAACCCGGTGTGAGGACGCACCAAGATGAAGACCTTCATTTCGAATCGCCTGCGCGAGATCTCCCATTAGGTCGCGCCTAGGCCCCATCTTCGCTGCTGTCCAGTCGGAAAGGTCACTATCGTACATCGCAAAGCCGTCATGATGTTCGAAGACCGGAACCACATAACGAGCCCCAGCCGCCTTGAACAGGCGGGCCCAAGCTACAGGATCGAAGTGCTGAGCCTTGAACGAAGGCACAAAATCCTTGTACCCGAACTTGTCTTGGGTTCCATAAGTAGCGATGTGGTGCTTATACTCATCGGAACCCTCCGTATACATCATCCTTGGGTACCACTCGCTGCCAAACGCTGGCACGGAATAGACGCCCCAATGAATAAATATCCCGAACTTCGCGTCCATATACCAATCGGGAACCTTGTAATTCTGAAGTGACTCCCAGTCTGGCCGGAACGGTCCGTTGGCGTTCACCCGGTCTACCTCAGCAAGGATGGACGCGCGCTTGCCATCATACTTGCTAACAGCTTTCTGCCATATTTCGTCAACAGCTGCAGGGTCTTGGCTCGCGGTAGGTGCTACCGCTAGTGGCCTCTGGCCAAATGCCCCACTAGACGCGAGCAATAACGCCACAGTCCCGGTCATCGCAATCTTTAGTACGCATGGTCTAATCATAGTGCCACTTTCCTCCCAACTACTCTCCTGAATCGTAAGCCAGCCCGGATCTCGGTGACCCGGAGTACGAATACAGCGCAATAACAATGTACGAGCCTAGAGGAATCACGTATGCCAGCGCCACACTGTGAAAAGCCTCTGACATCAGCCCCATGAGTGGTGTGAGTACTGCACCACCAACAATTGCCATGACAAGAAGTGAGCCTCCAATCTTCGTGTTGGGGCCAAGCCCCTTTAGCCCCATGGCGAAAATTGTTGGGAACATTAAAGACATGAAAAAACTCGTCAGAAATATGCACCACAGACCAAGCCAGCCTGAAAACACCACACCAATGGATACCAGCACAACGTTGCCGAGACTGAACGCACCCATCAATTGATTGGGGGCTATGGATCGCATCAGATATGCAGCAGCGAAGCGCCCAATGCCAAATGCCAGCAGGGTGCCCGTCAAAAAGTAACCAGCGACCTTTTCTGGCTGATGAGTAGCCTCCTGCACGTATTGAATAAAGTAACTCCACGTCCCCACCTGTGCACCAACATAGAAAAACTGTGCTACCACAGCTAACCAAAAATGGGGGTAGCGCAGTAGTTCCGCGAAGCGGCCATGATCCGCACTATTGCCTTCGTGCTCATTTTGAATGACCGGAAACTTCGTACGCAGAATCAGCACTGCCCAAATGAAGGCGAATATCCCGATTACCAGATAGGGCCGAATGACGCGTAGTGTCTCCGTGCGCAAGTACGCTTCGTATAGTCCTTGTGCTCTACTCTCCGCAATTTGCTGCGGGGAAAGCTCGACACCAGAGAAGATGAACACGGTGCCAATGAGCGCGCCTGAAATGGCGCCTAAAGGATTGAATGCCTGGCAGAAGTTCAATCGCTGTTCTGAGGTGCGGGCATCGCCCATCTGCGCAATAAATGGATTGGAGGCAGTCTCTAGAAAAGACAGGCCGCTCGCGATAACAAATAAAGCTACAAGGAAGAATCCATAACTGCCGGCGAGGGCCGCTGGCCAAAACAAAAAGCAACCACTGCCGAACAGCAGTAATCCGATGAGGAAGCCAGCCTTGTAGCCTGCTTTCCGCATGATCAGCGCGGCAGGCATCGCGAGTACGAAGTATCCGACGTAGAAAGCAGACTGCACCAAGCTCGCCTGAAAGCGCGTAATGGCGAAAGACTTCATGAACTGGCGAATGAGTACGTCATTCAGGTTGTTGGGGATGGCCCAGAGGAAGAACAAGCCTGTGACCAAGACGAAAGGAAAAAGATTCCCCGGAGGGAAAAGGTTCTGGGCGCGCTCAGAAGCATGCGAATTCGTCAACTTACTAGCTATCGCATCTATCATCGAGAATCCTCCCCATCATAGCTTAGGCCGGTCGCCAGCACGCCAGCTACTTGTTTCCATCGAGCGTGTACATCTATACCTCGCGGCAGCGATGCAGTGCCACCATATTCAGCCCGCTTAGTCCGCCAGACAAGATGTGGTACACGAACAGTCGTCTCGCACACTCTGTTTCAAGGTGTGGGCGGCACCACCCTGGCTCGAAGCGCGGGCAATTAACTGAATCCCCACAAGCAAACTTCTCGGCTGCCCCTCAGTTTTGCGCTTAATCAGGCCCATTGCAAGCTTCGCCGCATTGGCACCCAGGGCAGCGCTATCTTGGTCAATGCTAGTTAAAGGTACAACCAACAAGTCGCCGTAGTGCACGTTGCCACAACCCACAATCGCCACATCTCGCGGAATCTGCAGTCCCACTTCTAACGCCGCCCGCATGGCGCCCAGCGCAACTGGGTCATTCAAGCAAAATACGCCATCTGGCCGCGGAGAGAGTTCCAATAGCCTCTTCATACCGTTGTAGCCAGCCGTGTCGCCGGAGTCATCGCCGCGCCCGAATCTAATGCAATACTGCGGAGCTAACTCTAGTCCTCGTCGAGCGAGCGCCCTAGAATATCCCGCGTGACGGTCCACTGCTGTGCTTATCTCTAGCCCCCCAATATGCGCGATGGTCTTACAGCCAACATCAAGCAGATGGGTGGTTGCCAAATCACCAGCTGCAAGATCATCAATGCCGACAAAATTTGCCTCGACTTCGGCGATCTTTCGATCTAAGAATACGAAAGGCACTTTTTGCTCTTGAATGCGGCGAACCGCCTCTGGGCTTGATTGCGTGGACGCCAAGATCAAGGCATCTACGCGTCGGGCTAACATTTGCTCAATCTCTCTACGCTCCAAATTTGCATCGTCTTCTGAAGAGGCAATAATTAAACTATAGTCGTGAGATCTTAACTTGGCGGAGATGCCCTTGGCGACCTCCGCGAAAAATGGATGAACAAGATCCGGCACAATAAGACCAATCAGATTTGTACGGCCGGTTACTAACGTTCTGGCAGCAGGGTTCGGCTGGTAGTTCAGATCTTTCATTCGTTGCAGCACGCGCTTACGCGTTGCGCTGCTAATATCTGAATGATTCCTGAGCACCTTCGAAACTGTAACGACCGATACGCCCAAGTCGCGAGCGATATCTTTCATTGTGATAGCCATAGGTTGTCTGCAACGCAGTGATCAAAGTGCTACGGATACAGCCGATTCGTGAAGCACGCGCGGCTCTGTCGCTTGCGTTAAGGGAGCGACGCGGCTGCTCTAGATAAGCGGTAAAACGCGCAACCGTGGGCGGGGAGAGTCACCGTCAGCGCAACTACTGGTCCCAACTCGGCGTGTTCCCATAGGTCCCGCAACTTGTAACTTCTGCCGGTCAAGTGTAACTTTTTCCAATCATAGCGCATCGTGGCGCTCGATTCAGTGAGATTAAATATGGCAAGATACTGATCGCTGCTTGTAGTGGACTCCGCTAACCAGACTGCTGCGTCATCGGTACTAACTATAGGATGATTGCCTGTAGAGCTCTGGTCCACTTCGAGCACCTCGGGGTTGGTGAGCAAGGACAAAGTCCACGCATCCGTGCTAGGCAGGTCGCCGCCCACCATCAACGGTGATGGGAAGATTGCCCACAGGGTCAGCAGTGTTCTCTGTTCGTCGTGCGTAAGTCTAGTGCTCCGCGGATCGCCCCAACCTGGAGCAGGCCCTAGATGGCCCAGCGGAAGCATATCAGCATCGGGCCAATGGCCGGGTTGGGCTTTGCCCGCCCATTTGGCGACATAGGCAAACTGATCTCCGAGGCCCTTTGGATAGTCACTAGCATTGTGCCAGATATCCCAAATGTCGTCAGAAATCCGCCACATCTGTGCATACTGCCGCATCTCATCCAACTTCTCGACGGGTGCGGGGCCTGGGGAGAGGCTCAGCACAATAGGCCTTCCGGTCTTGTCTAGTGCCTTCCGGATCATGCGAATATCATCACCCTTATAAGGATGACTGCTTATGCAATCTACTTTAATTAGGTCTACACCCCAAGTGGCATATAGCTTCGCAATGGAATCGTAGTACTCCTGCCCTGCAGGACTGCTTGGTTTGGTTCCGAAATAATCAAAGTTCCACGGGCAGGTGTCAGAAGTGTCAGCTCCGTCCGCAGCAGAATAAGTTGAGTCAGCAATAGGAATGTTATTGACGACTGCCTGTTTAGGAATTCCGCGTAGGATGTGGATGCCAAACTGCAAGCCCAGCGAGTGGACATAATCGGCTAAAGGCTTAAAGCCGGCATCGTTCGCGGCAGAGGGGAATCGGTTGACCGCAGGAGTATAGCGACCGAACTTGTCTAGACTATACTGAGAAGTTCTACTATTCCCTTCCGCCGTAGGGTTCGCAACAAACCATTCCATATCAACCACGACATAGCGCCAGCCAAAGGATCTGAGATGCAGTGCCATCCATTCGGCGTTGGCTCTCACTTGAGCTTCACTCACCGTGGTTCCAAAGCCGTCCCAACTATTCCAGCCCATGGGCGGCGTTGTGGCCAAGGTTTGAGCCAGGCTTGCTGCGTTAGCTTGGCACACCAGGTCTTCCGTGTATAACAGCGTGAAGCAAAGGCATAGCGCAGCCTGCGCCGTCATCGCGAGGACTCGTCTGAGCTTCTTGATCTGACCTGTCATGCCGTCCATCCTATAAGGCGCTAAGTAGCCCATTGGAATACGGAATACGAGCGGGGCGGAAGCTCCAGTGTAGTACGCGCGGTGGCGTTCGAGCCATTTGCGGCGGCCTGTGGTGCAACCCGGTTAGGCGCATCAAAACTATTGACCGCCTTCAAATCGTCGCCAGTAAGTACCAATGCAGTAAGTAGGTGGGCGGCCGAATCTCCCTGCCAATTCATTTCGATTTGGTGAGATTTAGATAAGTCACGGTTCAACACGAATAAAGTGATCTTGCCGCTTTCCGGGTGAAACAGCCCGGTTATGTCTAGGTGGGGAACTTGCCCCATACCGGCCGCTTCGTAAGTTGAGCCACCTTCCACCAGCATATCGAGCACCGAGCCACGCGCATACTGGAGTGCCCAGTTGTAGGGGTGGAAAATAGTTTGCTGGAACAGGCCATTGCCGTTGGTCATGATTGGGGCAATTACATTGATTAGCTGCGCCAGACAGGCGAGCTTTACGCGGTCCGCGTGGCGAATCAGGGTATTGATAATGCCACCCACCAATAACGCATCTTCCAGGTTGTAAATCTCTTCCAGCAAGTGTGGGGCTTCGTGTCTGTGGCCATCCATCGCATCGCCACTGCGGGCGCGGTACCAGACGTTCCATTCATCAAACGAGAGCCACAGCTTTTTGGGGGAACGCTTGTGGCCTTGCACCATGTCGCAGACTGCCAGAGTCTCTTCAATCTGACGATCCATCGTTAGATTGAGGGCCAGATACTTTCCGCTGTCATTGCCGGTTTCTTCTGGAGTGTTACCTACATAGCGATGCAGAGACAGAGCGTCCACATAGTCGTAACACTGCTCTAGTACCTCGCGATCCCATTCCAGATAGGTTGGCATGGTAGGGCCACTGGATCCGCAGGCGATGAGCTTAAGCGTGGGATCGACTGCCCGCATCTGGCGAGCGGCGTCGGCCGCCTTGTAGCCGTACTCTGTGGAGGTCATGTGCCCAATTTGCCAAGGGCCGTCCATTTCGTTTCCCAGGCACCAATTCTTCACATCGTAGGGTTGGGCGATGCCGTGCTTGCGGCGCAGATCGCTCCAGCGGGTACCTTGGCCTACGTTGCAATACTCCACCAATGCAGCAGCGTCCTCTGCGGTGCCCGTGCCTAGGTTCAAGCCCATAAGGGGTTTGGTTCCCGTCTCACGGCTCCATGCCATAAATTCATTGGTACCAAACTGATTGGTGTTTAGCGTGTTCCAGGCTTTGTCCAGCACCTTGGGGCGATCCTGTTTAGGACCCACGCCGTCGAGCCAGTTGTAGCCAGAAACAAAGTTCCCGCCCGGATAGCGAATGATGGGGACGCCCATTTGACGCACTAGACTCATCACATCCTTGCGAAAACCGTCGCCATCAGAGAGCTTTGAGCCTGGATCGTAGATTCCCTCATAGATCGCGCGGCCAAGGTGCTCTAGAAAGGAACCGAATAGATTCTGCTCCACGGGTGCGATACGACGACGTGTGTCCAAATAAACGCGCGCCGCGCCCGACGGAGAGGCCGGCGCAGACTGGCTCCAAAGTGCTGCGGGCAAAAGCGATCCTGCAGAACACGCAAGACCGACGCCGGCTGTTTGGCGCAAAAATCGTCGTCTGGATGAAGACGCCATGATGAGTCCCCCTGAGCGGTCAAAGCTACCATACTTTAACGTTTACTTCAACGCTAATACGCAATCGAGAGGAAGACATTTTGCGGAGTCAAAAGCGTGGCGCTTCTTTTGGCTTCAACGGGGAATTAAGAATCTGGCCATTCCGCTCGATAAGACTGCGACGACATTGGGATAGGATGCGTTGGTGGATTTGGTAATCAGGAGAAAAAACGGCGCGATTTGAGCATGGGGCTTTTAGCCCCGCTAGTTTCGCCATTCCCCCAAACTAAAGGAATGGCGGGGACGACGGGGCTCGAACCCGCGACC
Organism: Acidobacteriaceae bacterium; assembly: GCA_025356095.1. Taxonomy (GTDB): domain Bacteria; phylum Acidobacteriota; class Terriglobia; order Terriglobales; family Acidobacteriaceae; genus JANXUR01. The sequence continues at coordinate 33,028 of JANXUR010000077.1, forward strand.
TCCGCCGTGACAGGGCGGCGCTCTAACCAACTGAGCTACGTCCCCAACTGTGCCGGATCAACCCCTTGCGAAAGAACCTTGTGGGACAAGGCCGTGGCAAGTTGTGCAGACCGTGCGTTTCGTTTGCCTGATTTTGTGTGGCAGCTGTCCCTGCCCGAGCGATGCGTGAAGCTGCAAACCGCCGCAAACGAATTCTTAGTTTAGCACAGGCGGGGCCGAGTCGGGGCACCGCCTGTGCTTCGTAAGGCAGTCGCCAGCAAGAGGCAGCGCTACGCGCGGGGCACGGTCGCTTCCACCGCCTCGCAGAAGCGGTCAATCTCTGCCACCGAAGTGTAGACGTTGGGCCCGATACGATTGCCCACTACGCCCGGAAACGCAATCGGCGTCACAAGGATATTGTGTTTGGCCAACAACGCATCCACCAATTTACCCGGCTCTATGGTTTCAAAATGAATGGTGCCAAAAGCGCCGGAGTGTTCTGGCGACAGTTGGACCAGCATCCGGGCCCCCGGCAGTTTGCTAAGGCGTTCAGCCCATCGCTGCTTCAAATAACACAGCCGCGCGAACTTTCGCTCAGCACCGATTTGCTCGTGGAACTCCAGCGCCTGCAAAGTCGCGTTATGCACGGCTGCGGGATGTGTCCCAATTTCCTCGAACTTGCGGATGTTCTTATCCATTGCTTCCGGCGCGGCCATGAGCGCCCAGTGCTTTTCTATGCGGTCTTTGCGCACATAGAGCAGGCCGGTGCCAATCGGGGCGGAAAGCCACTTGTGCAGGCTGGCACCATAGAAGTCGCAATCGAAGTCTGTGAATTGGAAAGGCACATGGGCGAAGGCGTGCGCTCCATCCACAATGCTGGTAATTCCGTGCCGCCGAGCCAGTGCGCAGATTTCCTTGACGGGAAAGATCTGGCCGGTCATGAATACGACTTGCGAAACATGAATTACACGAGTGCGGGGCGTGATTGCCTGCTCATAGAGACGCACCAACTCGCTGAGATCGTGGACTGGCAAGGCGAAATCGAGCTGTTTGAGAACGATCTTGTCGCGGCGGGCGCGCTGCTGCCAAGTTGTGATCATGCGTGGATAGTCTTGACTGGTAGTCAGAACTTCGTCACCGGGTTGCAGGTCGAGGCCGAATTGCGCGATTTGCAGCGACTCGCTGGCGTTTCGGGTAAGGGCGATACATTCGGGGTCGGCATTCCACATGCGCGCCAGTTTGGTGCGCACCTCCTCAATCTTAGGCTCCAGATCATGCCACATGCGGTAGGCAGGGAGTTGATTACTGTAGCGAATCGCTTCGATCTCAGCGTCCAGCACCACGGTAGGCGAAGGCGCGACGCCACCGTTGTTCAAGTTGAGAATCTTCGGGTCACGAATATAGGCGTCGCGGATCTTCTGCCAAAAGGCTTCATCTGCTGCGACCTGTGCGGGAGGCACGCCCGCATAGGCGCGATTGAGGAGTGCCACGAGCGCGAGGGCTTCTGCCCCGCGCAAAAACTCACGACGATTGACGAGGATACTCATGTGCCCCGCCCCGCTAGAATTGGATTTGACTAGCCAGCATATACCATCCCGGTACGCGACAGCGAACGTGCAATCCAGGGAGAACTCATGGGACGGGCGTTGAAAGACCGCTAGCGCACGGCCTGGCCCAAAGTTGGCCGGACTTCTTGCTGCAGCGCTTGGGTGGCGTCCCAACCGCCGCCTAGCGCTTTCACCAAATAGATCGAGGTAATCATCTGCTGGCCGAGCAACTGCGAGGCAATCCGCTGATTGCTGAGCAGCGCGGTCTGCGCGGTGATCACATCAAGATAGGTGGTGAGGCCGCCCGTATAGCGATTGTTTGCGAGATCCAGAGTGCGGCGGGAATCATCCACCGCAGCTTGTTGCGTCTTTGCCGCCTGGGTAAGCGACGCGAGTCCGGAGAGTCCGTCTTCTACCTGCTGGAATGCCACCAGCACGGACTGGCGGTAGTTGGCAACCGATTCGTCGTAGGCCGCTTGAGACGCCGCAAGATTGGCGCGATTGCGTCCGCCGTTGAAGACGGGCTGCAACAAGTCGCCACCCAGTGCCCACACGGCACTGGGCGCGCTGAGCAGGGTGGCAATGTCACGAGACTGCACTCCACCGCCTCCATTGAGCGTGATGTGCGGGTAAAAGGCCGCCGTCGCCAAACCGACTTGCGCGTTCTGGTAAGCCATTTGGCGCTCAGTATAGGCGATGTCCGGCCGACGTTCGAGCACGTCCGAGGGCACGCCAATCGGCACCAGCGGAGTTGCCGCTACCAGTGGCGAGGTGGCCAGCGTGAAGCTTGAGGCGGACTTGCCTACCAGCACGGCAATGGCATGTTCGTACTGCGCCCGCTGTTGTGCCACCAGTGCCAACTGGGTCGCCGTCGCATCGAGTAATGCCGCTTGTTGTGCCACTTCCAGTCCGGACGAGACTCCGCCGTCATGCCGGCGGTTCACCAAATCCAGACCCTTTTGCTCGATTTCGACGGACTGCCGTACCACGTCGGCTTCGCGATCCAACTCCCGCAGGGTGAAATAATCGGCCGCCAGTTCTGCAGTAAGGATGAGGCGTACATTTTCGCGGTCGGCGGCGCTCGCTTGCAGGGATGCATTCGCGGCTTCCAAGGTGTGGCGCACCCGTCCGAATAAATCCACTTCGTAGCTGACAGAAAAAGGGATGGCGAACTGATTCTGCGTCACCGGCAGGCTGGGAACTGTGGTGGAAGAAACTGGGCGGTTGCCGGAGATGCGCTGACGCTGAAGGTTCGGGTCTGCACTCACCTGCGGAAAATACGCTGCGGAAGCCACCTGGGCCAACGAGCGCGCCTGCGACAGGCGATCCTCCGCGGCAGCCAGCGACTGGTTAGCCTGCAGCAAATCCTGTTCCAATTGATCCAGTTCAGCGTCGTGAAACAACTGCCACCACGCACCCTTGGGAATGGCATCCTTCGGGGCTGCCGCCTGCCAAGGGCCCTGCCCCTTCCACGCGGGTGGCGTGGGGGCGGCAGCTCGCTGATAGCGCGGCCCCACTGAGCACCCGGTTAGCAGCGCAGCGGCAAGCACCGGGATAAGCAAGGGGATGGCCCGTGAACGCGTCGTCACCGCTGCTTGCCTCCGCTGCCTACTGGAGCAGGCTGCGTGGCACCCGGACTTGCCCCAGAGGGCACCGCAGGTTGGGCGACGGGTTGCACCGCAGGTTGCCCCGCAGGTTGCCCGGCGGGTTGCGCCACATGTACCTGCTGACCTTGTTCCAACCCATCCGAGGGATTGATGATGATCGGGTCGCTTGCTTCAACTCCGCCCAATACTTCAACCGTGGCGCCGAAATCGCGGCCAATGGTGATGGGGTGGAAGCTGACCTTGGAGTCTTGATTGACGAGGGCTACCTGAGAACCTTCGGCGCGAAATATTATCGTGTTCACCGGGACGGTGAGACGTTGAACCTTGCTGCCAGCGGAAAAATGCACTTGCCCAAACGAGCCGGGTAGCAACTTGTTGCCGGAATTCGGGACGTCCACCTCTGTGCGCAGGGTGCGGGTCGCGGGGTCAATTGCTTGTGCGGTGCGCGCTACGGTGCCGAAGAACTTCTGCCCCGGAAGCTCCTGCACCGTGAGAACGGATTTGGTTCCGACCTTGATTGCCGCCCGGTAGGCCTGCGGTACGCTCACGTAAACCCGCAATACATCCACCCGGGCAACTACAAATAGCTCCTTTCCCGCCGAGCCTGCGTTGATGAGTGCGCCGGGATCCACGTTGCGGCGGATGAGCACGCCGGAGAACGGCGCATAGACACTCTTGAACGACTCCAACTCCTCCAACCGGCGGACGTTGGCAGCCACCGCAGCAAGGTTAGCCAGCGCCTGCTGATACCCACTGGCTTGCTGGTCAGCTTCCTGCTGCGAAACCGAATCCGTCTTGCGCAAACCCGCCCAACGATCCGCAGAGAGCTTCGCCAAGTCGAGCTGCGCTTTGGCTTGCTCGCGGCTGGCACGCGCCTGCAAAAGCTCCTGATCCACTTCCGGGGTGTCAATCGAGGCCAGCAGGTCGCCCTTTTTCACCGGACTGCCAATGTCTTTGTACCAGCGCAGCAAGTATCCGTTGGTGCGGGCAAAAATGGAAGACTCCTCAAACGCCTCCGTGCTGCCCGGCAGAACCAGTTCGTCACTGCCCAACTCGCTCGTCGGCAGAACTACGGCCACGGTGGGGACTGCGGCGGCTTCAGTATCCCGCGCTAGCGCATGGGCCTCGGTGCGACGGCTAAGGAAGGTCACCAGACCCGCCGTCAGCAGAACCAGCAATATTGCCCCGAAAAGAACCAACAATCGGCTGGCAGGGGCGGGAGGCATGGTTGGTGGCCGTTCGATCTCAGGATGTACAGGATGAACGGCGTGAGCGGGAGAGGGCTGCTGTGGCCCCGGGTTGCGCGGTTCTACCGACATAACGATTCTCCATCTGCTGTTGCCATCGCGCTACTTGGACGCATCGCACTGACCAATCGATCCATTTGTCTCATTGTGACTCCGCTCCGGCAGCAACCTGTTTCCGCGCAAATCGCGGGCCATGAATGATGGCGAACACGCTGGGTACAAAGAACAAAGTCGCCACCGTGGCAAATAGCAGACCGCCAATCACCGCACGGCCCAGCGGAGCATTCTGCTCGCCACCTTCCCCGAACCCAAGCGCCATTGGCACCATTCCAATGATCATTGCCAACGCCGTCATTAGCACCGGGCGAATGCGGGTATAGCCCGCCTCCAGCATCGCCAGCACCGGCGCAATCCCATTATCCATCCGATCGCGCGCAAAAGAGACCATCAGGATGGAGTTCGCTGTGGCCACTCCCATACACATCACGGCGCCCGTCAGCGACGGTACGTTCAGTGTGGTTCGGGTCAGCAGCAGAGTCCAGCAGATACCGGCCAGTGCGCCCGGCAGTGCAGTAATGATGATGAGCGGGTCGAGCCAAGACTGGAAGTTCACCACGATCAACAAATAGACCAGCAAGATCGCACCCAGCAATCCGATGCCGAGGCCAATGAACGAGGTGCGCATGGTCTCGATCTGTCCGCGAACCACAATGCGGGTGCCGCGCGGCAGGGCGTCTTGAAAGGGCTTAAGTGCCGCGCCGATGTCGGTGGCGACACCACCCAAGTCCCTGCCCTGCGTACTGACGTACACGTCAACCACCGGTTGCACGTTGTAGTGGTTCACCACCAGGGGACGGGCTGCCGGGCTCAACTGTGCCAGATTGCCCAAGACTTGCGGGGATTGCGCCGTCGCACTCGTTACCGGTGTGTTCATCAAGTCCTGCACAGACGTCATGCGATACTGCGGGCTCTGAATCGCCACCGGGTAGGTGACGCCATTTTTGGGATTGAGCCAGTAGGTGGGCGCGGTTTGAAAACTGCCGCTCAACGAAATCAGTACACTCTGCGCCACGTCCCGAGCATTCAACCCCACTTGATTAATCCGCGTTCGATCCATATCCAGATGCAGGGTCGGCAAACCATTCATCTGTTGCACATGCACGTCTGCGGTGCCAGGAATCTGGCGAATGCGATTAGAAATTTTCTGCGCCAGACTGTAGTTCGTCCGCACATCTGCGCCGAGGATTTGTATATCTACCGGCGCGGGCAAGCCAAAGTTAAGAATTTGAGAAACGATATCTGCTGGCTGAAAGAAGAACTCCACCCCGGGAAAGCGTGCAGGTAGCTCCTGCCGCAAATGGCGGATGTAATCCTCCGTTGGATGATGATGCTTGGGATCGAGGGCAATCAGGATTTCCGCGTCGTTACTACCGACCACACCCGAGTTGGAATAGGAGAGATTAACGCCCGAGTAGGGTAGCCCGATGTTGTCCAGTACGGTCTGCAACTCGTCCTTGGGAATCTCGCTGCGCAGCACCTGTTCCACTTGATCGGTAAGGTGAGCTGTCTCTTCAATGCGCAAGCCGGGGCGGGCGCGCAGATGCAGCCGTAGCAGCCCTGCATCCACCTGAGGGAAAAAATCCTGGCCCAAAACGAGAACCAACGCGAGTGACAACAGGCAGAAGGCGAGGAACCCGGTTGCGAACAGCTTACGATGCTCGATTGTGGCTTCTAACAATTGAAAGTAGCCACCACGGAAGCGCTCAAACTGACGCTCAAATCCTCGCTGAAAGCGGCCCAGAACACTCTTCGGCTTTTCGGGGCGATGTTCGTGTCCACGCATGATGAACAGGACGAGCGTCGGAATCAGCGTCCGCGAAAGCAGGTACGAGGCCAGCATGGCAAAGCTGACCGCTTCGGCCAGCGGCACGAATAAAAACTTCGCCACGCCACTCAGAAAAAACATCGGGATAAACACGATGCAAATGCTGAGGGTGGAGACTAGCGCCGGTACCGCGATTTGCTGTGCACCATCTAGAATCGCCTGCTGCATCTCCTTGCCCATCGCCAGATTCCGCTCGATGTTCTCAATCTCAACGGTCGCGTCATCCACCAAAATGCCTACCGCCAGCGCCAGTCCTCCCAGCGTCATGATGTTGATGGTCTGCCCCATGGCGCTAAGGGCAAGAATGGAAGCGAAGATCGAAAGCGGAATCGAGAGGGCAATAATGACCGTGGGGCGCCAATCCCCCAGAAACAACAGAATCATCGCTGCCGTAAGGCAGGCAGCGATTAAGCCTTCGCGGATGACGCCATCAATCGAGGCGCGCACAAAGAGAGACTGATCGAAGAGGGCGCGAATGGTGAGTTCCGGCGGCAAAGCCTGTGCGGCGCGGGGCACCATGTCTTTCACTGCATTCACCACCGTGATGGTGGAAGACCCGCCGACCTTGAAGATGGACATCAGCACGCCGCGCACGCCGTCCTGCCGCACAATGTTGGTCTGGGGGCCGAAGCCATCGCGCACGTGCGCCACATCGCGCAGGTACAGGGTTGCGCCGTTCGCTGTCCGCACTGGCAGGTCATTCAGTTCGGCAATGCTTTGCGGATTGCCGTTCATCTCAACGTTGAACTCCGTGGCTCCAATCTTGGTGGTGCCAGAGGGCAAAATAAGGTTTTGTGCGGCAACGGCATTCACAATGTCCAGCGGGGCCAGCCCGAACTGCTGCAATTTGGGTGCATCCAGGTCCACTTGAATCTGGCGTGGCTCCCCGCCAAACGGATACGGCGTGGCCGCCCCTTGCACAGTCGCCAACTGGGTGCGCAAAAAATTCTGCCCCAGATCGAATAGTTGCGGCTCCGGCAAAGTCTTGCTGCTCAACCCTAACTGCACAATCGGGGTAGTGGAAGCGCTGTAGTTGATCACCAGCGGCGGCACCGTGCCTACCGGCAGGCCCCGCAACACCGTTTGGCTCATCGCCGTCACCTGCGAAACGGCGGTGGAGATATTCACATTTGGCCGGAAGAATATCTTGATGACCGCAATGCCCCCCAGCGATTGCGATTCAATGTGCTCAACGTCGTTCACCGTCACCGTGTAACCGCGCTCGGCGTTGCTGACGATGCGCTCTGCCATTTCCTGCGGCGCCAGCCCGGTATAGGTCCATACCACGCTCACCACGGGTATGTTGATATTAGGAAAGATGTCCACCGGAGTACGCGCAATGGTGATGGGGGTCAGAATAATGATCAGCAGCGCCATCACCACAAAGGTGTAGGGACGTCTGAGCGCTAAGGCAACAATCCACATAAATGATTAGACGTAATTCTGCGAACTTTTCTGCATTTTTTTTTGCGGAAAGCTGAGGCTCAACGTTGAATCTCAACAATGAGAAGTATTATACGGCACACTCGCGAGCTACGAGGGCAAGTGAATGAATGGGGTCGGGCCGCAGCGACTGGTTCCCTCACCCATGCCAACGGGCCAGAGGTGCCGCCAGAGTGGTTGGTGGGCGATTAGGGATTCGAACCCCAGACCCCTTCCGTGTAAAGGAAGTGCTCTAACCAGCTGAGCTAATCGCCCTTATGTTCAGGAGGCTGTGGGCAGCCTGCGGGTACCGTGACTCGCTGTCCTTTTGCAGTACTCCTTCAGTATAGGGAAGTGGCAGTCTCGGGGTCAAAGAACATTAAGGAATCGCGCGGTCGTGGGTTCCAAATGGGAACGCAACAAGCGATAAATGCGTTCAACCTTCTTGGCTTAAGCGCGTGGGCTGCTTACAATTGAGGGAGGGGGTGAGGATTTTGCCGCAAAACCGGCGGAAACTCACTTTTTTGCTAATTTTTTCGCGGCAATTTTTCGCAGCCACCTCGCAGACCCATCTACCTACGAACCCGAACCAGCGCCCGCGCGCCTTGCGTTGAGTGAGGGCGGGTTGTACAAGTCCACGCCAAACACCTGCCGGGCTTTTGCTGCAAACACTTGGTCGTCCGGCTCAGCAAACAGCGCGACCCACTCTTCCGCCGACATCCTGTCGCGCGCCTCGGCCAGCACTTCAGCATCCGCACCAACCGGATATCGCACTTTTTTGCCACCCTCCTGCACTGCGTCATAGATGGCGCGCGCCACCGCATCCGGCAGAGTGCCACCTTCCATTTGCGCGCCAAACATGCGATAGAGCCGCCCCATCGCACGTTGATAAGAGTGCCCCTCAGGCATGGTGCTTTCGCCTTTGCTCCAAATTGGCGTAAGAATCACGCCCGGCTCGATGATCGCCACGCCGATGCCAAACTCGCGGACTTCCATGGCCAGGGCCTCGCTCACCGCCCCCAGCGCAAACTTGGTGGCGGTGTAATAGGCGTGGCAGCCGAGCGTCATGTGGCCGAGCATCGAAGTGACGTTAACCACGGTGCCGCTGCGCCGCTCGCGCATCCCGGGTAGCACCGCCTGCATCATCCGCACCGCGCCGAAAAAATTGGTCTCAAACATCGCCCGGATGTGCGACATGGGCATCAGTTCGACTGCGCCGCCCTGCCCGATGCCTGCATTGTTTACCAGAACGTCAATCGTGCCTGCCTGTTGCAAAACGCTGGCCACGCAGGCTTGTACGCTGCCGTCGCTGTTCACGTCGAGAGCCACGGGCAAAAGGTTGGCGTGAACCGGAACCACTTCGGGTTTGCGGGCTCCGGCAAACACCGTATAACCCTGCTGCGCGAAGTAAAGCGCGGTTGCAAGGCCGATACCGGTGCTGGTTCCAGTGATGAGTGCATTAGGCATGGCGGCACCATAGCACACTTGCCAGCCGGTTTGCCCCCCCATCTTCGTACACATCGCTAGCACTGGCTAGCACTGGCTAGCACATGGCTAGCTTATCGCAGGCACTTTTGCCGAGGGTGCATTATGCTTGACGGGTGCGCCGACTGATCATCAACGCCGACGACTATGGCATGACGCCGGGAATCAACCGTTCGATTCGCGAGTGCCATGCGGCAGGCACGGTGACCTCTGCAACACTGATGGCGAACGGTCCGGCGTTTGGCGATGCCGTCACCGGCGCGGCGCAGGTGCCCCGGCTGGGAGTAGGCTGCCATGTGGTGCTGGTGGATGGCGTGCCTGTATGCGATCCCCACAGTGTGCCTTCCTTGCTGGACTCTGACGACCGAAGCCGCTTTCCCAATGGACTGGACACGGTAGCGCCGCGCGCGTGGCTGGGCAAATTGAACGCAGAAGAGATCGAAGCCGAAGCTGCGGCGCAGATTCGCAAGCTGCAAGCCGCAGGCATCGCCGTGGATCATGTGGATACACACAAGCACACGCATATGTTTCCGCAAGTGCTGCGGCCCCTGTTGCGCGCAGCCAAAGCTTGCGGAGTGCGTGCGGTGCGCAATCCCTTTGTGCCGCCATTGTCACTGGCCACGGTGCGGCGGGTGGCAGGGCATCCCGCATTGTGGAAGCGCTTTGTGCAAACGCGGTTATTGCGCACCATGGCCAAAGCTTTTCAGCAGGAAGTAGCAGCGCAGGGCTTTGCCACCACCCAAGGCAGCCTTGGTGTGGTTGCCACTGGCGCAGTGAACCAGCCGCTGTTTCTGGCCATCCTGCGCAGCCTGCCAGAAGGCACGTGGGAGTTCGTCTGCCATCCCGGGTATGACGACGCTGATCTGGCACAAGTGCGCACCCGACTGCGAGCATCGCGCGAAAGAGAGATGGAAGCACTGACTTCGCCGGAGGCCCGTGTGGCGCTGCACGAGAGCGGCGTGGAACTGACTACCTTCGGCGATTTGTAAGTCTGGTTTGAGTCGCAATGCTTTGTGCGCTGTCGGTAGAGAACCGCGAACTTGGATGGGGCGTACGATGAACGATGTACGACGAACGAGGCACTATGAACGAGGCACGATGAATAAGGAAAGACGAATGCCTCCCCGCTGAATCCTTGCCTGCATTCGGCCATCCAATACACGGTGCAACATTCCCCGAAAGGGCTGGTCTGGCTGAAGATGCGTATTGGAATCACCTGTTACCCAACTTACGGCGGCAGCGGCGTGGTGGCCACAGAGCTTGGCATTGAGCTAGCCCAGCGCGGCCACGAGATCCACTTCATCACCTATTCGCAGCCCTTTCGCCTAGGCGGCAACCAGCCAAACATTAGCTTTCATGAGGTGGAAGTCTCGCGCTACGCGCTGTTCGAACACGCACCGTATGACCTGGCCCTAGCCACGCGCATGGCAGAAGTCACCGAGCTTTACGATCTCGATATACTGCACGTCCACTATGCGATTCCGCATTCGGTGAGTGCGTTGCTAGCGCAGCAGATGTTGGCCGAACGTGGCCGCAAGCTGCCCTTCGTTACCACGCTGCACGGCACTGACATCACGCTGGTGGGCAGCGATCCTTCGTATAAGCCAATCACCCGCTTTGGCATTGAGCGGAGTGACGGCGTAACTGCCATATCGGACTATCTGAAAGAAGTCACAATTTCAGAGATCGGCGTCAAGAACCACATTGAAGTCATCTCCAACTTCGTGAATTGCGACATCTACAAGCGCACCGAGAAAGATGTGGCCGAGCGCAGCAACTTCGCCGCCCCGGGCGAGCGCATTCTAGTGCATCTTTCAAACTTCCGTCCCGTCAAGCGCATTATGGATGTAATCGAAGTCTTCGACCGGGTACGCAAAGAGGTGCCCGCACGCCTGCTGCTGATTGGGGATGGCCCTGACCGCTCCAAGGCGGAATGGCTGACGGTGCAGAAGGGCATCCACGACAAAGTGAATTTTCTGGGTAAGCTGGATCGCGTGATTGGCAAACTGGCCATTTCAGACGTGATGCTGTTGCCCAGCGAGATGGAGTCTTTCGGCTTAGCCGCGCTAGAAGCCATGGCGTGCGAAGTGGTGCCGATTGCCAGTAACGTCGGAGGTTTGCCGGAAGTGATTGAGCACGGCGTCAGCGGCTTTTTGGAACCGGTGGGCGACGTGGATGCCATGGCTGCAGATGCCATTGCACTCCTGAAGAATGAAGAGGCGCTCCGCACCATGGGTGCCGCCGCACGTAAGCGCGCGCACTCGCGATTCTGCGCTAATGATGTCGTGAAGAAGTACGAAGAGTTTTATCGCCGAACGCTCGCAGCTTCGTCATAGCTCAGTGCCTGCATGTCTTCTGCCGAAAGGATGGGCAGCCGCAAGCGAATCAGGGTACCTTGGCCGGGGCGGCTTTCCACTTGTAAAATTGCCGACCCACTGTAGAGTACCTTGAGCCGCTCGGCCACATTGGCCATGCCAATGCCGGAACTGGTGGGCAGGCTCTCCGGGTCAGAGGTATGGTTCACCGGATTCGCCGCCTGAAAACCCGCGCCATCGTCTTCCACCTCTAACACGATAAAATGCTCGGCCAGTCGGCTACGCAAACAGATATTGCCAACTTCCACGCGGTTGGCGAGGCCGTGCTTGATGGAGTTTTCTACGAACGGCTGCAGCAACATGCTAGGCACCATCACATCGAGCGATGCAGCTTCCAGCTCTTTGCTCACGCGCAGCTTGTCAGGACCAAAGCGCACCACCTCGATATCAAGGTAGTCATCTATAAACTCAATCTCATCTCGCAGCGCAACGAACGACTCAGTGCTGTACAGCAGGCGGCGCAAAATGCTGGCGAGCTTTAGAATCATCTCGCGCGCGCGGTCGGGGTCGAAGCGTACCAACGACGACACAGAATTCAGGGTGTTAAACAGAAAGTGTGGATTGATCTGGCTCTTCAGGCCGTCCATGCGGGCCTGCAATAGCAGTTTTTCTTGCTCCTCCAGCTTCAACTGAATGCGCACGCTATTCCATATCTTCAGCGCGGTGCCAATCACTGCCGGCGCTGTTAAATAGACCAGGAACTCAATCCAACGATTCGGAGCCTCGATGTGAAACAGCCGTCCCGGGAAGGCATCCGCAATTTGATTTTGCACAAACTGCAACAGCAGCACAATCAGAAAAAAAATGACCTGCCAGTCAGCTGTGGGGTGCGGAATATTGCGTCGCACCCAGCGATAGATGCTGAGGTCAATGAACGGAGAGAACGACCAGATGTTATTGCGGTCGCGGGTTAAATGGCGAAGTTCTCCAGCCACAGCTCCGCACAAAATATTAAAGGGCAACGCAAGAAATTCACCGTGCAGCAGTGCTGGCAGCGCCAGCAACGCACCGCCCAAGACACCGGAAGCCCGGCCCACCATTACGCCAATCAGAATGGACGTTTCAAAGGCGAGGTCAGCCGCCAGAAAGTTCTTTACGCTGAAGCGAATCCACACCCCAAGCACAAGGGGAAACGCGATCCACAAAGTGAGGTAGAACTTCTGGCGTGGGGTGCGGTCTTCCAGAAAAAGTAGATTCTTAAAGATGACCGAACGCACCAACGCGCTCGACACGGCCGCAGCCACGCCCAGCTTCACCAGCAACGTAATCAGAATCAGGCGCTGTTCCATCATGGCCGAAAGCTAAATTCTATGCGCCCAGGCGGCACCGTGCATCGCTCGCACCACTGACCCACCTAGCCCTGCAGGCCTGCTGCCGCATCCGCCAACATACCGGGGATACTTGATGCGTCCGGTACTCCGCCTTGTGACAAATCCTGAGTGCCGCCGCCGCGGCCACCGTGTGCGGTCACCAGCGCCTTCAACATTGCTCCCATGTCGTGCGGCAAACCGGAGGTCTGCGCGAATACCAGAGTCGGCGGAGCGAGTGTGGAAGCGAGTAGCGCCACCGCCGCCACTGCTTGCTGGTTTCGCATGAGTCGCTGGGCCAGTAGTTTGAGATACGCTGCATCGCGGTTCGCATACTGTTTGACGATGATGCGAACACCATGAGGCGCGATGGCATCCGCCAGGAGGTGTTCGGCTTCCAGCGCAGCCAACTCCTCCAGCAATTTCTCCATGGACTTGCGTTGAGCCCGTGCTTCGTCCTGCGACTTTTGCAACACTTGCGGCAAGTCCCACATGGGCGCAGAAAAAAGTCCGGCCGAGTCAGTCAGGGCGGCGTAGTCACAACGCGCCGTGGTCACCGCGCGAGAGCCGCACACAAAACTCACGCGCATACCCTGCTTCACTTTTTCAACCTTGCGTAGCAGAATACAGCCCACCTCGCCGGTGCGGCGCACGTGTGTGCCGCCACAAGCGGTCAGGTCGAAGTCGGGAATTTCAATCAGACGCAGCTCATCGCGGCCCACATCTGGCACCTTGCGCAGGCCGAGCGTGCGAGCTTCTTCCAGCGGTGCAAATCGCATCGCCAGCGCACGATCATCCATCACCACCTCATTGGCCAAGCGCTCCGCCGCAGTGAGTTGCTCGGCGCTCAACGAATTTGCGTCCACGTCAATTGAGCAGAAATCTGCACCCAAATGAAATGATAACGTCGGCAGATTGAACGCACGGATGAAAGCAGCGGAAAGAATATGCTGCCCGGTATGCTGCTGCATGTGATCGCGACGCCGCCCCCGGTCAATGCTTCCGTGCACCAGCGTGGGCAGTTCGAGCTCGGGGACGTCACCCTCCACGTAATGCAAAATTCGCCCATGCTGATCTTCTGCCACCTCTGTCACGCGCATGGCGGGCGACCCGCCCTCGGGCAGCAGCACACCGGTGTCAAAGGGCTGGCCACCGCTGGTTGGATAAAAAAAGGTGCGATTCAGCACCGCCGCCACACGCGGCTCCCTGGCGTCAGGCAACACCCACTCCACCAGGTCAGCCTCGAACTCGCGGGTGTAGGAGTCGTGATAATAAGAATGTTCGGTCATAGCCCTCTGTCGAATCGTACCGAAACGGCCAGCGCTCTAGTAGGGCTGAATAATCCCACCCACATTTCGCGACTTCGGTTTGGTGCGATGCTGCCGCGCTATCTCTTCCATCACGTCAATGTACTTGAGTCCGGTGCCCGTGTTGAATAGCACCACGCGATCACTCGGCTTCAAGAAGCCCGATGCAATCAGCCTCTGATAGGCAACCAGCGCCGCTGCTCCCTCTGGTGCAGCAAAAATGCCCTCTTCCCTCGCCCATTGCAGGGTGGCACTGTGAATCTCCGCGTCGGTCGCGGTCACCACCGAACCGAAGCTGTCACGCACAATTTGCAGGATAAGGTAGTCGGCGTAGGGCTTGGGCACGCGCAAACCAGAAGCCGACGTTGTCGCATTCTGCCACATCTCGCTCGCGGCTTTGCCCTCTTGCCACGCCCTAAAAATGGGTGCACATCCGCTCGATTGCACACAAATCATCTTGGGCCGCTCGCTACCGATCCAGCCCAACTGCTCCATTTCTTCAAACGCCTTCCACATTCCAATCAGGCCAACGCCGCCGCCCGTGGGATAAATGATTGCATCCGGCAGCTTCCAATCAAGCTGCTCGGCTACCTCGTAGCCCATGGTCTTCTTGCCTTCGACGCGGAAAGGCTCCTTCATGGTGGAAACGTCAAACCAACCTTCAGTCGCCTTGCGTTCGCCGACCATGCGGGCGCAATCGCTAATCAATCCATCTACCAGCGTCACGTGTGCGCCATAGGCCTCGCACTCCACCCGGTTGGCCACCGGAACATCTCTCGGCATAAAGATGTGCGCCTCAATGCCTGCTGCCGCAGCATAGGCGGCCAGCGCTCCAGCGGCGTTGCCGGCGGAAGGAATCGCCACCCTTGTGATGCCATAGTGCCGGCACATGGTCACCGCTGCTGAAAGCCCGCGCGCCTTGAACGACCCCGTGGGATTAAGTCCTTCATCCTTCACAAAAACGTTCGGGGTGACCCGGCTGGCCAACATGGGGGTAAATCCTTCGCCGAGCGTGACCGGAGCGCCTCCGGGCATCACCTCGCGATAACGCCACATGGTGGACTCACGCTGAGCCAACGACTCTGGGGTAAAGCTGCCACGGATCGCCATCAAGTCGTAGCGGGCATAGAGCGATCCGCCGTCTTTCGGACACAGCGTCTGCGGGGTATCTGCGGTCCATTGCGCGCCACAGCGGGTGCATTCGAGGTAAAGAATCTTTGCCATTGCGTTCACAAACAACTTTCACGAACCACTTTTACAAACAACTTTTACAAACAACTTTTACAAACAACGACGGTGCAGTGTAACAGAGAGCAAAACCCGCGAGCGCTGTCCAGGGCAACTTCGTCGCCCGCCCTCAGCTCGGCGCTATTCCAAGGGGTCGCCCGCTGTTAAACTTTATAGATGAGTGATGCGCCGATCCGGCTGTTGGCCCTAGATATTGACGGCACGCTACTGAACTCCCAATTCAAGATTGCTGATGCAGATATGGACGCAATCCACCGCGCCCGCAAAGCAGGTGTGGAAGTAGTGATTGCCACGGGCCGCCGCCACACTTTTGCCCATTCCGTGAGCGAGCAACTCGGCTTTCCCCACTGGATTCTCTCTTCCAACGGTGCCGTAACCCGTTCCTCTAACGGGGAGACCTTTTATCGCGACTTGCTACCCAGTGAAGTCTGCCGCGAGCTTTGTTTGGGTATGACGGAGTTTCGTGGACGCACCGTGATTACCTTCGACCGGGAAGCCAAGGGCTCGTTGGTGCTGGAGCATATGGCTGACCTTGAGGCCAGCATTCAACGCTGGCTGGAAAAGAATCTGCACTATATTGACTTCGTGATTCCGATTGAGAGTTCTCTCACCGAGGACCCCGTGCAGATGATGTTCTGCGGCCCTATTGCGGAGATGCAGCGCGCACTTGAACGGCTGAGCCGCCTTGGCGTGAGTAGCAAGACAACCATTTTGCGCACGGAGTACCCAGTGCGCGACCTGAGCATGTTGGATGTGCTGAATGCCGACTGCTCCAAGGGGCATGCGCTGGAACGCTGGGCGCGCCACCGTGGTTACCCTCGTGACCGGGTGATGGCTATCGGTGATAACTACAACGACGTAGAAATGCTTGAATGGGCAGGAATTCCCGTTATCATGGGAAATGCCGAGGACGAACTGCGGCAGCGTGGCTGGCATGTGACCGGCTCGAATGATGCAGCGGGCGTGGCAGCAGCTATTGACCGATTCGTTTTTGGCAAGGGCGTTGTTGCGGCTGAAGTTGTAGGAGCTGTAATCCCGTAATGGGTTGGCTGGGTGCGGTAGACCAATCTTCGCGACACGCATCCAATGGGTAGGCATGGCGAAAAGAATTACAAAGCGCGTTCGGCCTTGGCACCTGATCACGGGGATCATCTCGCTTTTGCCCGCGCATCTGTTTGCGGCGGAACGGGCGCAGCTTACCAATGGCTTTTCTCTGCACTGCG
This sequence comes from Acidobacteriaceae bacterium, assembly GCA_025356095.1. GTDB lineage: Bacteria > Acidobacteriota > Terriglobia > Terriglobales > Acidobacteriaceae > JANXUR01. The sequence goes on from JANXUR010000077.1 coordinate 49,660, forward strand.
AGCACCGCGAACAGATTGGTGCACAGACGCGGCTTTATCTGGATTCCGGCGATACCAGCTTTGTGGATGTGCCCACCGAGCAGATTGAACGCTACGAGGCCGAGCCGAGTTCTGCAGCGGCACCCCACACAGCCGCAGTCAGCCAGCCCATTGAAATTCCGCAGGTAGTGCAGTCCGCCAGCCACCACCATGCGCTCGATGCCGACTTTATCAACAGCGTGATTCGCGCGGAAAGCGGCTTTCATGCGCAAGCCGTTTCGCGCAAAGGCGCGCAAGGCCTGATGCAGTTGATGCCCGGAACAGCACAGAAGCTCGGTGTGCAAAATAGCTTCGACCCGGGGCAGAATGTGGATGGCGGCACTGGCTATCTCAGCCAGCTTCTCGATCGCTATCACGGCGATGTCGCCAAGACGCTTGCCGCTTACAATGCAGGCCCCAAGGCGGTGGACAAGTATCACGGTGTGCCTCCTTATAAGGAAACGCAGCAGTACGTGGCTCGCATCATCCGCGACTACAACCGCAAGAAGCTAGCCGAGCAGAAGCACTCGCAACAACATCCGACCAAGAACACCACCACGACCACGACCAAGACCAAGACCAAGACCAAGAACACCACCGCGACCACAATCGCCAGCCGCTAGCCTTCAGCCCTGCCACAGCGCAGCCCGGCACAGCCCCTACGGTGTAAACTGAAGATTCCCATGGCAAACACCCTCGATTTATTAGAAGCAGTGGAAACTCGACCCGCCGCACAGTCAGGCAGCACCATGGCAACAGAACCAGCACGCCTGAAAATAGGGTTTGTAAGCCTTGGCTGCCCCAAAAATCTGGTGGATAGCGAAGTCATGATGGGCATGGTGGCCAGCGCCGGAGCACAACTGATTCAGAGCGCCGAAGATGCTGACGTAATCGTGGTGAACACTTGCTCTTTTATTGAAAGTGCCCAGCAAGAATCGGTAGACACGATCTTGGAGATGGCGCAGCACAAGACCCATGGCCGCGCCCAGAAATTGATCGTCGCGGGATGCCTCGTCGAACGTTTCCGCGAGGATATTCGCAAGAACATTCCAGAAGTGGATGCAGTGGTGGGCACGGGAGAACTGGAGGGTATTCTGGCCGCCGCCGGGCTTACGCCTCGCCCGCAAGCAACGCCTACCGGCCCTTTTGTGATTCTTCCGCCCGCCGCCCGCGCCGAAGGCGATGCCCGGGCGCAGCAGGGCCGCTTCTCGCGCGAAACGTGGGACGGCGCAGTCGCCGACCTGCCCAACTACCTCTACGACGACAGCACACCTCGCGTTCTGGCCGGGCCCAAGCATTCGGCGTACATCAAGATTGCAGAAGGCTGCGATCATCCTTGCACCTTCTGCATCATTCCGCAGTTGCGGGGTAAATTCCGCTCGCGCCGCTTCGAGTCGGTGATCGCCGAAGCTGAGAATCTGGCGAAGCAAGGTGTGCGTGAGCTTACCTTGATCGGACAGGACACCACCTGCTACGGCGAAGATTTCGATTTGAAAGACGGTCTGGCGCTGCTGCTGGAGCGTCTGGCGGGCATTGATCAGTTGCGCTGGGTGCGCTTCCTGTATGCCTATCCCAACAAAGTCACCACACGCCTACTGGAAGCCATCGCCGCGCACGACAAGATCTGCAAGTATATGGACGTGCCCCTGCAACACGCTTCGCCAACAGTGCTAAAGCGGATGAAGCGCGGTGGTGGCGCGGAGATCTTCCTCAAATCCATCGCGAAGATGCGGCGCATCGTACCCGACCTCACGCTGAGGACTTCCTTCATTGTTGGTTTCCCCGGCGAAACCGAGGCCGAATTCGCCGAGCTTTGTGACTTTGTGAAGGCTGCGCAATTCGACTGGCTGGGTGTGTTTGGCTATTCCGACCAAGATGGTGCAGCGGCGTATAAATTCGCTGACGCGGGCAAGCTGGAACCCCGGGAGATTGAAGCTCGCCGTCGCAAGTTGATGCAGATTCAGAAGTCCATCAGCAAGCGGCGTAAAAAGTTGTGGGTCGGCCGTGAAATGGATCTGCTGCTGGAAGGTGTTTCCGAAGAGACGGATTTGCTGCTGGAAGGCCGCACCATGATGCACGCCCCTGAGATTGACGCCAAGGTTCTGGTGAACGATGTACCGGACGGGTTGGACGTACAGCCGGGTCAGTTTTACCGGTGCGAAATTACTGAGGCCCACGACTACGATGTTGTGGCGCGGATTCTCTGAGGCGATTGAGGACAACTCTATGGCGAAACGAGTCCGCAGCCTACGTTGCCCCATCTGCCGGCAAATCGTACTGAAGAGCGAGACAGAGTTCCCTTTCTGTAGCGACCGTTGCCGGACGATTGACTTGGGCAAGTGGGCCAGCGGCGCGTATGTGGTGTCTTCCCCCGCCTACGATGCCGAAGATGCAGAAGAGACGCAGCGGCAGAGGTTTACCAGTGAAAGCGACGATGAACTCATCCAATAATCCGCTAAGCGACACCGGCCCAAAGGCTCCGGTATGGGCGTGGGTGGCGGGGACATTTTTCGGCGCTGGCTTGATGAAGCCCGGGCCGGGCACCTGGGGATCAGCTGCGACCGTCTTGATCTGGTGGCTCGCGGCACCGCACCTGGCACCCGAGTACCGCTTCGCCGGGGCGCTATTGTTCGCCCTGCTGGCAGTCGCCATCGGCATCCCCGCCGCCACTCGGCTGGCCCGTGCCACCGGACGCAAAGACCCACAGTTTGTAGTGATTGACGAAACTGCCGGTCAGATGATCGCGCTGCTGGGCGCACCGATTTCCTGGCCGGTTCTGCTGGCGGGGTTCCTGCTTTTTCGTGCCTTCGACATCGTGAAACCACCTCCCATTCGACGCCTCGAACGTTTGCCCGAAGGCATCGGCATAGTGGTAGATGACTTGGCAGCAGGCGTTTACGCTCTAGTGATCTTGCAGCTTCTGTTGCATTTCAGGGTCATTCCCGTGTGACCGCTGGCACAACTCCCGCTGAGGCGATTCGCAACCTTGTCGCATACGGGTTAATCTGTAACTAAAATTGGAAGATACCTTTCGTATGAGCATTTCATTAGCCAAAACACCGCGCACACCACATATCACCTCCCTAGATCCGCAAGCCGCACTGCCGGGCGGAGAGGTGAGGATTCGTGGCACCCGCCTGTTGTCTGCCGAAGCCGAACGGCCTTATGTCGAATTCGGTGCGACGCCCGGCGCGGTGTTAATCAGCTCCGATGATCTGGTGGTCGCGCGTGTGCCCGACGGCGTGATCAACGGAGCCGTGGCGGTGGGCACCAATGGCAATCGCAGCAACACCATGCCTCTGGCTGTGGGCGTAACCATTGCCGAGAGTCTGCACCTGGTTACCAGTCCGGCAGTGGATCACGACGGCAATATCTACGCCACGTTTTCCGGTTCGCGCGGCAACAAAGTCCCCGTCGCCTTGTTCAAGATTGATACCAACTACTCGGTCACGCCATTTGTGGAAGATATGATGAATGCCACCGCCGTGGCATTTGATCGCGCGGGGCTGATGTACGTATCTTCGCGCTTTGACGGCGCTGTGTACCGGGTGCAGCCCAACGGAACTGTTTCCACTTTTGCCGAAAGTCTCGGCGTTGCCACCGGCTTGGCATTCGACTCAGACGGCAATCTCTATGTGGGCGACCGCAGCGGCACCATCTTCAAGATTTCGCCTGATCGCCAGATTTTCGTCTTTGCTACGCTTGAGCCCAGCGTCTCCGCCTATCATCTGGCCTTTGACTCACACGGCAATCTGTACGTCACCGGCCCCACCACTTCCAGCTTTGAAGTTGTGCACAGAATTGACCCACACGGCGTAGTCTCCGTCTTTTATCGTGGGTTAGGCCGCCCTCAAGGTCTGGCGTTCGACTCACAAGACAACCTCTACGTGGCCGCCTCGCTCAAGGGCCGTTCGGGTATTATCCGCATCACTCCGGGGGGCGAAGCCTCCTTGGCGGTGGCCGCTCAGGGATCTGTGGGGCTCGCCTTTGCCCCCAGCGGTGCGGCTGTCATCGCTACCACCAATGCGGTGCACTATTTGGCATGGGACACGTCCGGCTTGCCGCTGATTTAGCTTTTCGGCCACCCGGTAGCATCACCTCGATCACTTAGTTAGACTAGTTGGGTGAACGCCGAAATCATCGCGGTCGGCTCAGAACTGCTGACGCCCTTCCGCCAAGACACCAATTCGCTCTACCTGACTGGCAAGCTGAATGACCTCGGCGTTGAAGTCATCTTCAAGACCATCGTTGGCGATGTGCAGGAGAACCTTACCGCAGCGGCGCGGTTGGCCTTGGCGCGCGCCGACCTCGTCCTCTTCAGCGGGGGCCTCGGCCCTACCGAGGACGACCTGACCCGCGAAGCCGTCGCAGAAGTGCTTGAACTGGATTTGCAACGCGACCCGGAGATCGTCGCGCGGATCGCCACCATGTTCGCCTCGCGACGCATAAAGATGACAGACAACAATATGCGGCAAGCGGATGTCATCGTGGGGGCCACCATCCTGCCAAATCCGCTGGGTACCGCGCCCGGCCAGTGGCTCAGCCCGAGCTTTGAGGGCCGCGACAAAATTGTCATACTGTTACCCGGTCCGCCTCATGAACTGCACAGAATGTTCGACGAACAGTGCTTGGAGCGGCTGCGCGCTGCAGTTCCACCCCTGCACATCGCCACCCGCCTGCGCAAAGTAGCGATGATCGGCGAGTCCCTGCTTGATTCCCGCATTGCGCCGATCTATAAGCGCTATCCAGAAGTACAGACCACAATTCTTGCTGCTGCTGGTGAGATTCAGATTCATCTGCGCGCCCGGGCATCCTCGCAAGACGAGGCAGAAGATCGCGTGGAGCGGTTGGTTGGAGAAATTGAAGATGAACTCGACGACGCGATCTTCTCTCGGGGTGAAGAAACGCTCGAGCAAATTGCTGGCTACTATCTGCAGATGCGTGAGGCTACCGTCGCCGTGGCCGAGTCGTGTACTGGTGGCCTGTTAGGCCAGCGGATTTCCAGTATCAGTGGCAGCTCGCGCTATTTTAGGGGCGGGGCCATCGTTTACTCGAATGACTTGAAGACGACATTCACCGGCATCCACCCCAAGTTGATCGAGGAACACGGTGCGGTAAGTCGCGAAGTCGCCACAGCACTTGCGCAAGGCATTCGCCAACGCTGCGATGCGACCTTCGGCATCGGCATTACAGGGGTCGCTGGCCCCTCTGGCGGCACCGAGCAAAAGCCCGTCGGCACCGTATACGTCGCGCTCGCCGACCGCGATTCCACCCAAGTCATCGAGAAGATTTACCCCGGAGACCGCAATCGCATTCGCTGGTTTGCCACGCAGCAGGCGCTGGATATGCTGCGCCGCAAATTACTCTAGCCGATTGCCGAAATTCTATGCGCCTCTTCGTCGCCCTCGACATTGCTCCCAACGTCCGTCAGCAGTTGGCGGAGTTCCACCAGAGGGTGCAGGCTTTTGCGCCTGATGCCCGCTGGTCACGCGTCGAGGGTCTGCACGTAACGTTAAAGTTCATCGGCGAACAGCCAGCCGAGCGACTGCCCGCGATTGCAGAGGCCCTCCGCTCGGTCCACGCCGCTCCGATCATGCTCTCCGTTTGCGGCGTCGGGTTCTTTCCAGACGCCACTAGGGCGCGTGTTTTCTGGGCCGGGGTGAATGCGGGTCAGGATCTCGCCGTGCTGGCACGCGCAGTAGATCTTGCCTTGAAGTCACTCGGCATTCCCGCAGAAGAGCATGAATATCGCCCGCACCTGACTCTGGCGCGTACCGGCTCGGGACGCCCGCAGACCTGCCGCGCCGACCGCCGGACTCCAAACTTTGCTTCGCTGCAACAGCATTTACTCGCATCGCCAACGCTTGACTTCGGTACAATCACAGCCCGGGAGTTCTTTTTGTATCAGAGCCAACTCGGTCCCGGTGGCTCGGCCTATCTTAAGGTGAACAGCTTTCCGCTGCTATGAACTCATCGCTGCAAATACTCACGATGGCCGCCGTCATCGGCTACTTGCTCGGCTCGATTCCATTCGGCCTGTTGCTGGTAAAGCTATTTCTGGGCCAGGACGTCCGCCGCAGCGGCAGCGGCAACATCGGTGCCACCAACGTCGCTCGTACTTCGCCCAAATTGGGCTTGCTTACCTTGCTGCTCGATGCCGTCAAAGGCCTCGCCGCCGTTTGGATTGCTAGTCAACTCGGCGAAGGTGATCCGACTTCACCCTCCTCACTTATGCCCATGTGCGTGGCGGCGCTAGCGGCTGTGCTGGGACATAGCCTCCCCGTCTGGCTGCGATTCAAGGGTGGCAAAAGCGTAGCGACGGCGCTCGGCTCTCTCGTGTTGATCGCACCGGAAGCAGTGCTGACGATGGTCGTACTGTTCATCGTCATCGTATGGCTCACGCGCTTCGTTTCGTTGGGCTCAATCATGAGCGCGTTAATGTTCCCAATCCTGGCCTGGCGGCTGGATCATCGCGAGTTCCCAGCCCTCTGGCTGCTCATCGCGGTTTCTGCGCTCGTTGCGCTCCGCCACCGCGCCAATTTGCAGCGGCTATTCGCCGGGAATGAGAGCCGCTTTTCACTGGGGAAGAAGCCGTCTGGTGAATCAAAGTGAAGACCACAATCATCGGCGGGGGTGCATGGGGTACAGCGCTCGCCATCGTGCAAGCCCGCAAGCAACAAGGCCCAGTCTCGCTCTGGGCGCATGAAGCGGCAGTCGTCGAGGGCATCAACAATCGTCACGAGAATTCGCACTTTCTTCCGGGTATCGCTATACCCGCGCTGGTGCAAGGCACCACCTCACTCGAAGAGGCGCTGGCAGGCGCGCACATCGTCATCAGCGTGATGCCTTCGCAGCATTGCCGCAGCGTGATGGCACAAGCCGCACCCTATCTGTCACCCGAGTCTCTCATCGTCAGTGCCACCAAGGGCGTGGAAGAAGGAACCTTACTGCGCATGAGCCAAGTGATTGCAGAAGTCGTGCAGCAGGAGCGAGGCTTTGTTCCCTCTATCGGCGCACTGAGCGGACCTTCGTTCGCCAAGGAAGCCGCCAAGGGTGATCCGACTGCCCTCGCCATCGCATCTTTCGACGACGCATTCGCGCGTACCGTGCAAACCCAAATGAGCGACTCCAGCTTCCGCGTGTATACAAACCGCGATGTCGCCGGAGTCGAACTGGGTGGGGCGCTGAAGAATGTGATCGCGATCGCAGCCGGAGTCTGCCACGGCCTCGGGTTGGGCCATAACTCAGCCGCTGCCCTCATCACTCGCGGGCTGGCGGAAATCACCCGCCTTGCCGTTGCCTGCGGTGGACATCCCGAAACGCTCGCGGGATTAGCAGGGCTGGGCGACTTGGTGCTTACCTGCACCGGCGACCTGTCGCGCAATCGCAGCGTTGGGGTCGCGCTCGGCCAAGGACGCAAGCTGGCAGAGATCGTCGCTGGCATGGAAGGCAAAGTGGCCGAGGGCGTACTCACCGTCAATGCCGCCGTCGGCCTCGCCCAACGCCACCACGTGGAAATGCCCATCACACAGCAAATGTACGCTGTGCTGCATGACGGCAAACCGCCTCGCGAAGCGATCCACGAATTGATGACCCGCAGCGCGAAAAAGGAAGCTTGAACCGCAGACATCACCGCAATGCTGTTGACACCTTCGGTGAAAGCTAACGGTTGCTGGCAGTGAAGCTTCCTACAAGACGTTGCTTCACGGTCAGGGCTGCACCCTCCGCGTCAATCGCAGCATACTCAGCGCGATGCAATTCACGAAATGCCTCATACGCTTCCCGCGACACCCACCGATCCACGGTGAGGTAGATGGGGAAATGGATGGGGAAATCAATCGCTAAAGCGATCGCGGAGGCCGCCTCGCTGTCACTGCTGCGACTCCGCAGCAGTGACGTGCCAAGATACGCCGCATCCTGCCGAAACAGGCGCACCCACGGCCCGTCCTTCCCGTAAGCAGCCTCGAACGCAGAAGTTTGGGAGTTCGCGACCGCGAACTCCCACATCACTACAAAGCCTGCATGTTGCGGAGCCACCAGCACCGCCCTAGACCGCTGGTGTTCCGGCACCGGGCGGCGGCGGTGTATTGCCGAACACATTCTGTTGCAGCCATCCCGCCGAGCTGCCCAAGCCGGTGAGCGCAGCTGCGCCTAGTCCCACCAACTGGAAGAACAGATGCGCCAGCGACCCGGCAATCGGCACAAACTGCATCAGAATCATCAGCAGCGCGCCCACAGCAATCGCCCCCAACGGTCCGGCGGTCTTGGCCACTAAGCGGCCCAACCACAATGCCACAGCCGTATTGCCCACCAACGCCAGCAGCAGCAGGAACAGCGCCACGGTAACAATCACGATGGCTCGTGCACTCCCCCCAAGCCCAAAGGCCGCGCCCAGAATCAGCGCCACCCCCACTGCCGCCACACCCATTCCATAGACTGCGGCCGTCATCATCTGCTGGCCCACCATGGCCGTGGTGACTTCGATCCGTGGCCTGCCAGCGATGGCGTAGACCACCAGATACAGAACTATCCCCACAAAGCTCAGCACCACCAGAATCAGCCCAAGAATCCCCAGCGCACCTGCACCGAAGATAAATCCGCCGCCAAATTCGGTGGTCTGGCCACCAATCGTAGCGCTCGGGTCGCGCTGAATCTTGCCGCCAAACACCGCCACATCGCCGGCAATGGAAGCGCCCGGCCCCATCTTCAATTCGCCGCCAAACACCGCCACATCGCCGGCCACACTTCCGTTTACCTCCGCAGTGCCGCCGAATACCGCCAAGTCGCCCGCGACGTTGCCATCCACCTTCACCGAACAGCCAAAGCAATTCACGTCGCCATCGGCCCGGTCGTTCGACTTAATGTGGATGGACTGGCTGATTTTGGTGATTTCTGACTTCCGGTCTCCATGGCGGGACGCCATAAGAGTGCTGCACGACCCCAAGAAAATACCCAGAGCTAGACCTGCGTAGAGCAATTTCGTCATTCGCATCTTCTTCCTCCCCGGTGAAAGCGCGGCCGCGATATGCTAGCCGCAGGCGCCTCCGGAATTGCGCAATTATAAGACCCGCCAGCCACCATGCTCAACGCACAAACCTGCGCCTATATAATCAATACGTTAACTGTTCGTTTCGCGCTTATGGCGAAGCGAACCCACTTTGCCTACCTATGCTACGCAATCTATTCGGTAAAAGTTCCGAACCAAAACCCGCCGCCCCCGAAGCAACCGCTGCTAAACTCGGCTTTTTTGACCGGATGAAGCAGGCTGTGACCCGGACTCGCGAGAACCTGAGCGAGCGGATTGAAGCCGTGGTCTCCATTGGTAAAGAGATTGACCGCTCCACGCTCGATGAGCTGGAAGCCACCCTGATCGGCGCAGACCTCGGCACCACAACGACCCACGAGATCCTCGAAAAGCTGCGCTTACGTGCAGACCGGCGGCAGATTAAAGATGCCGATGAATTGAAGCAACTGCTGCGCGCCGAGGTTCTTGGCATTCTGCAATCCGCCAATCAAAAGCCGCCCGCCGAAACCGAGGGGCCAGAAGTGATTTTGATGGTGGGCGTGAATGGCACCGGAAAGACCACAACCGTCGGCAAACTTGCCCATCTGTTGCAAGGCCAGGGCAAGAGTGTAGTGCTGTGCGCGGCAGACACCTTTCGCGCTGCCGCGATTGATCAATTACTGGTGTGGGGCGAACGCAGCGGGGTGGAAGTGGTCAAGACCAAACCCGGCGGCGACCCCGCAGCCGTGCTGTTTGACGCGCTAGAGTCTGCCAAGACCAAGCACACCGACTACGTTTTAGTGGATACCGCCGGCCGTTTGCACAACAAGGTGGGCCTCATGGCCGAGCTCGACAAAATTCGCCGCACCGCAGGCCGGTTGGTACCGGGCGCGCCCCACGAAGTGTTGCTGGTGATGGACGCCACCACCGGCCAGAACGGCCTGCAGCAGGCGCGCCAGTTTACCGAGTCAGCGGGCGTTACCGGCATCGTGCTCACGAAGCTTGACGGCACGGCCAAGGGCGGCGTCATCGTTGCCATCGCACGTGAGATGGGCCTGCCGGTGCGCTTTGTCGGCGTGGGTGAAAAAATCGGCGACTTGTTGCCCTTCGATGCTCAAGCTTTTGCCGAGTCACTGTTTAGCTAGCGATTGACTTTTCGTGTGTTTGCTCCGGACCGGCAGTTGCGGTGCCGGAGGTTAAGGTTGACCCGAATTGCCGAAATCATCATCGAAATCGAAAAGCGCCAAGTTGTCGAAGCTGGATCTCACCTACCTCGCTCGCGCGCTCGAACTAGCACGCCAAGGGGTAGGGCTAGCGTCGCCCAACCCCTGCGTCGGGGCGGTGATTGTAGCGGCCAACGGAGCAGTCGCTGGCGAAGGCACACACCTTTACGCAGATCGCAAACATGCAGAGATCGTTGCCCTGGCACAGGCCGAACACGTGGCTCCCGATGCGGCGAAGGGCGGCACGCTCTACCTGAACCTCGAACCCTGCTCTCACTTCGGACGCACCGCTCCCTGCGCAGAAGCAGTTATTAGGGCCGGCATCAGCCGGGTCGTATGTCTGATGGAAGACCCCAATCCAGAGGTGGCAGGCAAGGGCTTTGCCATGTTGCGCGCCGCAGGAATTGCCGTGGACTTGGCTAAAGCACCGAACGCGGTGCCTACAAATGCTGCTCTAACAAGCCCGTTGCCAGCCGGCCTTGTGCAGCAATCCCGCCTCTTAAATGAGGCCTTCGCCGCGTGGATTCGCCGCCGCACCCCGCTGGTCACACTCAAGGCTGGCATGACGCTCGATGGCCGCATTGCCGCGCCTCCGAGCCCTCTGGCCGGAAGTGCTCCGCTCGCCTTGCCCGAAGCCGAGAGCGGCTGGATCACTGGTGCTAAGTCGCGAGCTCACGTCCACCAACTCCGCCACCAGAGCGATGCGATTCTGGTGGGCGTCGGCACAGTTCTGGCTGATAATCCCCTGCTCAACGATCGCAGTGGCCGCCCCCGTCGTCGCCCCCTGTTGCGCGTCATTATGGACTCCAAGCTGCGGCTTCCCCTGCATTCGCGCATCGTCAAAACAGCCGAAGAGGACGTGATTGTTTTTTGTTCTTTCGCCGAAGAAAAGCGCCGCGCGCAACTGGAAGATGCCGGCATTCGGGTCGAGCAAGTGCCGCTCGCCAAAGACGGCCACCCTGACCTGCATGCCGTGTTGCATCGCCTAGGTGCAATGGAGATGACCTCCCTGCTGATTGAAGGCGGCTCCCGCGTCAACGCTGCAGCACTGGCATTCGGAATCGTGGACAAGCTCTTTCTTTTCTACGCGCCCATCATTCTGGGTGGTGACGCCGTGCCTATCGCCAGCAGCACCGGCTTTCACTCCATTAATCAGTCCGCGCGACTGCGCTCCTACGTCACCCACCGCTTTGGTGACGATTTCGCGGTAGAAGGTTACTTGAAAGATCCGTATCGCGACTAGGACGCGTGGCAATGGAGCCAGAGCACGGGATGCAACGCAGTGCAATGCAATGCAATGGATGCATGGAAATGAAATGCAACGGGCACCGCAAATTACAATAGCCTTATGTTCACCGGAATCATTGAAGAAGTCGGCCAGATTACCCGCATTGACGTGCAAGGGGAAAACCGGCGCATCACCGTCGCGGCCCAACTGGTCACCCCCGGCCTGCATACAGGCGATAGCGTCTGCGTAAGCGGATGCTGCCTGACCGCGCTCGACATCACACCGACCTCGTTCGATGCTGACCTAGCCCCAGAGACTTGGACGCGAACCTCTTTTTCGCGCTTGCAGCCGGGGGGCCAAGTAAACCTGGAACGTTCGATGCCCGCCGATGGCCGTTTTGGCGGACACATCGTCCAAGGCCATGTGGATGGCGTGGGCACACTGCGCCGCTTCACACAACTCGCCGAGTCCGGGAATTGGTGGCTCGAGATTGAATTCCCGGCAGAAATCGAACGTTATCTCGTCTTCAAAGGCTCCATCACCATCGAAGGAATCAGCTTAACCATTGCCCGGCTGGAAGGTCGTGTCTGCTCGGTCGCCATCATTCCCCACACTTATGAAGCGACCAACCTGCGCACGCTCATTGCAGGCGACCCCGTGAATCTGGAAGCTGACGTGATCGCCAAGTATGTGGAGCGGCTGATGGTTGCACGTCAGCCATAGAAGTTGCAGGGTCCAGATTCAGCACACGATTTAGTGCGCGCGGGCTTCTAAGGCTGAAGCCGGCAGGCCACTACCCGTCAATCTTCAACTCATCCAGCTCGAGAAATTCGCGGATGATGGGCAACTCGCTCTGCTCCATCTCATGAGGTGTGCCGAAGAAGATCGCCTTGCCTTGATGCAGAAACACGATACGGTCGGCCAGCTTACGCGCCAGCCGCATGTCATGTGTCACCACAATGCTGGTAAGGTGTAATTGCATCTTGAGCTTGAGAATCAAATCGCCGAGCAGGATCGCCATCATGGGATCCACCATGGTGGTCGGCTCGTCATACAAAATGCACTCTGGCTGCGCCGCCATCGCTCGTGCAATCGCCACCGAGCGCTTCATCCCGGTGGAAAGCTCTGAGGGCAACATGTCGCGCATCTCTCCAACCCCCACCAACTGCAGCAGCCCATCCGCTACCTGCAATAATTGATCTTCGGTCAGTTCGCCGCGCTCGCGCAGTGGAAACGCCACATTCTCACCTACACTCAGCGAATCGAAGAGCGCACCGTTCTGAAAGACCATCGTCACGCGCTTGCGCAGTCGCTCCAGGCAGGACTCGCTAAGGCCCGAAATATCTTCGCCGCCCACGGTGATTTGGCCTGAGTCCGCCTTCAGAAATCCCATAATCAGAGCCAATGAAACCGACTTGCCGACGCCACTGCGACCCAGTATGCACAGCGTTTCCGCAGGCATAGCAAAGAAGCTGACTTCATCGAGCACAACCTTCGTCCCAAAGGCTTTGCTGACCTTCTGAAACTCGATGTATGGCCCTGCCGCAGGGGAGGCGGTTGTCATCACCGTGGCGATCTCGGGCATGGCGCCGGTTGTGCTCATAGTGGTTGTGACACTGGAACTGCGGTTCTAGCTGCGAATTCTACCTGCGCGTCTTGCCATTCCTCCGGCGTGTTCAAGTTACGAAACAAGTTCGACGAAAAGCAATTCTCGCGCAGATCCTCTTCTGACAGCTCCTGCACTTGGACTTCTGAGTATAGCGAGTCAATGCGGTTGCGTCCCTCCCGCAGGGCCCGCTCGGCGCAGGGCAAGAATTCCGCCGCATACACCGCGCACAACGGCTGCCAGCCATCTGCCAACCGCGGCACGGTAACCACCGCGTCGCTCGCCTGTGCTGCCGCCATCAGGAACTTCAGAAACTCCGAAGTCACTAGAGGCATGTCCACTGCCAGAACTAGTGTCCGCGCAGCACCAGAAGCACACAACGCTGCATGAATCCCAGCCAACGGCCCCTGCCCCGGAAAGAAATCTTCTACCACGCGACGGCGTTGCGCCCGCAGGGCCTTCGGTCCCACGATGCCCACTTCGACTCCACGGAGCGCAGGCACGGCCTCGGCGATATCCGCCATGTGCTCCACCAGCGGGTGCCCGGCAAACGGCACCAGTGCTTTATCTTGCCCCATGCGGGTACTGCGACCCCCGGCAAGCACGAAAGCTGCCCAATTTGGCCTCGAGTGCATAGCTTCGATGATAACGGCTGAGGCCCCGCCCGTCTAAAACTCGGTGCGCCAGCCAGCACCGCGCGGAGTTTACGCATCCAACTGGAGGAGTAATATTTTGGTGGGTGCCACTTTGTGGCTCAGGAGAGATTTCGTGAACCTTACTCTACGTTCCAAAGTGTGGATGTTCGTGCTGGCTAGCGCGCTGGCGCTGGGTGCAACCACGGCTTGCAACAAGACGGCGACCCCTAGCGATGCGCAAATTACGCAGGATGCGCAAAACAAGTTGACCGCCGAAGCAGCTTTGCAAGGCAAAGCACTTAGCGTCGCCGCGAATCAGGGAGCGATCATCCTTTATGGCACCGTTCAGAATGAGGCGGAGCGCGACTTGGCAGGCACTCTCGTCGGCAGCGTCCCAGGCGTCAAAACGGTGATTAATAACATCAGCGTCCAGCCAGTACAGGCGCAGGTGGTTCCGGCGCCTCCCATGCCAGAGCCGGCCGTTCCCGCAAAAATGGCGGTTCCCAAGCCCAGCGCGGGCGGAGGCCACAAGGATCACGATCATGACGCGATGCGCCACGACGGCGACAACGTGCAGCATGACGCGGACAATATGCACCACGACAGCAATGGGATGGGCAACGCGACGAACAATCCGACGAACAACGGTACCAACGACGGGATGAACCGCGCGCCCGCGCCGATAGCGCAGGCCGTACCGCCGCCACCTGCACCCAAGCCCGTCACCATTCCGGCGGGCACGCACCTAGCCATCCGTCTGGTAGATCCAATTGATTCGGAGACCAGCCAGACCGGTCAGGTAATTCGCGCCACGCTGGATACGCCTCTCACCGTGGATGGCGATGTCGTCATCCCGGCAGGCTACGACGTGCAAGGTCATCTGGGGACAGTCCAGAGTGCGGGCAAGTTCGCCGGCGCATCTCTGGTGACCCTGCAACTAGACCGTTTGACCGTCAACGGCAAGACTTATGCCCTCCAGACGAATGAATTTCGGCGCGAGGGCACAGGCAATGGCAAAAAGACCGCCGCCAAGGTGGGCGGTGGGGCAGTGCTGGGTGCCATTATTGGCGGCTTGGCAGGTGGCGGCAAGGGTGCAGCCATTGGCACTCTGGCTGGCGCCGGTGTCGGTACCGGCGTGTCAGCCGTGGGCAAGGGACAGCAGATTAAGCTCGGCTCCGAAACCCAGCTGAGCTTCCAGCTCGTGGCACCGCTCACCGTGTTTGCGGCTCCGGACAAGAACGCGGATCGCCCAAAGCAGCAGTAACTTTTTTCGCACCAAAGCGACTCAGGGGAGCCAATCGGCTCCCCTATCTTCTTGCCTGCAGCCGCAAGGTGCCAGACGGTTTTGGTACTCTGAAAACTCCATCATGCCCGGGATCTGCGCCATCCTGCATACGCACAACGACGCCCGCCGCCTTGGCCGTGCGCTGGAGACCCTGCGCGCCTGCGACGAGGTCATCGTGATAGATCGGGGTTCCGGCGACTGCACCCTCGACGTAGCCCGGGAATATGGGGCTCGGGTTGTTTCCTGGGCTGCCGAACCAAGGCCGTCACAGACCGAGCCTGCCGCGATCCTCGCCCTCAGCGCTTGTGACTGGCTGCTGACGCTATCGTCCGACGAATCCATAAGCGAACTGTTGGAGGCAGAGCTCTACGAATGGCGATTGGCGGCGCCGCCCTTCGGACTATATTCCCTTGAAATCCGCGAACAGGACACCGGCGGCGAGTGGCACGTGCTCGCTCCGGAGCCTCGACTGTTGCACCGAAGTTGCTTCGCCGACCCGCAGCACCTGCATACAGGGAACCACAGAAAGCTGTTGCAAGGCTCTATTCTGCGATTCTCCTTTCCGAAATAGCTGACCATCGCACCCATGTCAATCGGTGCGGCTCGCGGAGGCGAATCCCGCATATAATCGGGGCGTGTTCTCCTCCAGCCCAGCCGACCTCATCACCGCAACCGGGGGCGTCGCTTCGCTCTTGGGACCCTTAGGCTTCCTGCTTGGGCTCATCTTTGGCAGCTTTCTGAATGTCTGCGTAAGCCGCCTGCCGGAAGGGCGATCTGTGGTGTCTCCGGGCTCGGCCTGCCCCCACTGCGGCCACGCCGTGCGTTGGTATCACAACGTCCCCCTGCTGAGTTGGCTATTGCTGCGCGCCCGGTGCCGGGATTGCGCCGCGCCCATTCCTGCCCGCTACATTTTGATTGAACTGGCCACCGCCATCCTGTTCTGCTTTTGCGCGGTTCGCTACGGGTTCACCCTATCCGCACTGCAATATGCGGTGTTCGGGTGGCTGCTGCTGGGTCTGATTGCAACCGATGCCGAGACCCGCCTGCTCCCCGACGCGATGACCCTGTCGGGGGTCGCCATCGGTCTAGGCTTTAGCTTCGCCGATGCCACGTGGCGTGAAAAGCTGCTTGGCGTAGCCGTCAGTGCCGGCTTCCTATACCTCACGCGATGGATTTATCTTCGTCTGCGACACGTTGAAGGACTTGGACTTGGCGATGTTAAGCTTATCGCTCTGATCGCTGCATTCCTGCCCCCGCGAAGCGTTTTGATGACCCTACTGGTCGCATCCGTTGTCGGGGCCTTGGCTGGGGTTGCCAGTGCAGTCGCAGTATGGATCAAGCGACTCATCCGCTGGAAAAGGCGCGGTGCCTCGACCAAAACAGCGCAAGCTCGCGCCACCATCGCAGCGCGTCTGATGATGCGTACTTACCCTCTGCCTTTTGGAGTCTTTCTGGGGGCCGCCGCTTTGGCTGTCTGGCTGTGGGCTCAGTATTCCTAGCCTAAATGGCTGCGCATGGCCACGATCTGTTTGATGTGGTGCTTGGCATGGGAAGCGTGGAAGCCGCGCCAGTCGGCTGCTGAAAAGGCTCCCAGCAGGGGATGATCCAGCACTTTGCCGTTGCCAAAACGAAGTTGTGCTTCGTCAAGCGCAGCGTCTAACTGGTCAAGGCTACCAAGCAGCGTGGGTAATACATCGTCTGCCGGGGTGCCTTTCGGCTTTACCTGCTTGGGCGCGTCCCGGCCTTCCGGAAAATAACCCAAACGGCTAATCAAATAAGTAAGCAGGCGCTGCATGAACGACTGCCGGGTCGCCAGTGACTTGTTCTCGGTCACGCAGCGTTCCAAGCCCTTGGTGGTACCAGTGTAGGTCAGCATTAAGTGCTCAAGAATCTCGACCACACTCCACTTCTCCGGTTGGAGGTGTCGGGTCAACTGTTCCGCCGTCAAACCCGCCGTGGCAGTAGCAACCGCCTCTCGAATACCTTGAATTTGTTCACTCATGTAGAAGTTTGGCTTACGATCCTATCTGTTTGATATTAAGCATATTATCTTCATTTACTCTTAGCGGAATCTTTGGGCGCGGCATCCCCGCCAAGGCGAACAAAAGCCTGCTTGGCCTCTATCGCTGATGGCCCATTTGGCAGAATTTTGAGGTAGGCTGCGTAGTACTGCTTTGCTTCGTCACCGTGACCCGATTTGTCCAGACATGCGGCCAATTGAAAGGTAGCAATCGCGTCACCCGGCTTGTAGAGCAGCGCTTCGCGGTAGCGCCCTTCGGCACCTGCGTAATTCTTGCGCTTGAAGTAGTAGTCACCCACCTCAATGTTCTTCTCTGCCCGGTGCGGGTCCCATGGGTGGAACTCCTGAATCTCCTCATCCGCAGCCCGCTCGGCGGCGCGTTCTTTATCGCTCGCGGAGTCTTTGGCCCCGCTTGCACCAGTCGCGTCTGCTTCGCCCGCCTCCGCGCCCTCCGCTTCCTGAATGGCCGCCGCGCTATCGGGATGCTTCCTGCGATCATCCGGCGGCGGAGCCGTGTCACCACGCGCCTCTTTACTGGAACTCTCTTCCGGCCCCTGAGGCGGTGCGGATGCCTCAGCGGAAGGATCGCCTGCCTTATCGCTCTTTGCGTCCTTGTTTGCGTCCTTATTTGCGTCCTTGGCATTGGCGGTGGTCTTCGCATTGCCAGAAGATTTGTCAGGTGCCTTCGAGGCCGAATCCCCCGGCGCAGCGGCATCTGGGGAGTCCGCGCTGTCATCGGGTTGGCTACGGGGCACTGGATCGCTTTTCGGCACGGGTGGCTGTTTGGCGGTAGGCGGCTGCTGAGCCCACAGGCTACCCCCAAGGCATAGCACCCCCGCCAGCAATCCTAAACTCCCGATGCGTCTCCGAACCCAATTCATACTCTGATTGTATCGCCCTTGCCTCATAGCAGATTGGATGCAACTCCACGGCAAAACGCCGCATTCCGGGGTTAGGCCTTAAACTGAAGTTGACCGGCCTGCGGGTAAATCCGGCATCGTTTGACCATGGATCTCTCCCAGAAAATCCGCACTCTGCCTCAAGCACCCGGCGTCTATCTCTACAAAAACGCCGAGGGCAAGGTTATCTACGTGGGTAAGGCCAAGAATCTGCGCTCGCGCGTGGGGTCGTACTTCCACGAAGGCCGTTGGAGCGACGCCAAAACTGGATCGCTCGTCCGCGAGGCGGTGGACGTCGAATACATTGTGGTGGCCAACAACGCCGAGGCGCTGGCGCTGGAAAACAACCTCATTAAAGACAAGCAGCCCCGCTTCAACATCCTGCTGCGCGATGACAAGACCTACCCCTACGTGAAGCTTACGCTGGGCGAACGCTGGCCGCGGGTGTACGTTACCCGACGCATTCGCAAGGATGGTGCAGGCTACTACGGGCCTTACTTCCCTGCACGCATTGCGTACCGCATTACAGACCTTATCCATCGCCACTTTCTGGTGCCGTCGTGCAAGGTGGATTTGAATCGCTTCCATCCGCGTCCCTGCTTGCAGTTCCACATCAAGCGCTGCCTAGGACCCTGCGTTAAGGGTTTGACTACGCCGGATGCTTACGCTGAAACGGTGGAAGATGTGAAGCTGTTTTTGGAAGGCCGCCAGACTGACCTGAAGCGCACCCTGCACACGCGCATGGCGGAGGCCGCAGAAGCCGAAGAGTACGAGCGCGCGGCGCGCTTTCGCGACTTGATTTCCACGGTGGAGCAGTTGCAGGAGACGCAGCGCATCGCGCAAGCCGAAGGCGACGATGCCGACGTGTTCGGCTACCACTGCGAAGGAGGACTGCTGGCGGTGAACCTCTTTCACCTGCGCAGTGGCAGAATCATGGATCGCCGCGAGTTTTTCTGGGAGGATTTACCCGACTTGGCCGAGTTTGCTTCGGGCGAGGATGGTGGGGACATCGCTGGGGCTGCGCCACAGGACGCAGAGTCGCGGATCGGAGATAGAAATATGCCGAGAGGCAGCTTCTGCCCCGGCCCGTTCTTTGCCTCCCTGCTGGCGCAACTGTATCTCGACTCGCACTACGTGCCGCGCACCATCTACGTGCCAGTGGACTTCGACGATCGCCAGCCTTTGCAAGAAGCGCTTACAGCTCGCATCGCAGCCGCTGGCGGGCGCGCCCATGTTCAGATTCTGGTGCCCCTGCGTGGCGACAAGCGCGCCCTGCTCGATCTGGCCGCGAACAACGCCAAGCAATCATTCGACCAGCGTTTCCGCACCCGCAAGCCCACCGCCAAAGCCATGCAGGAGGCTCTGCAAGACGCGCTCAACCTGCCCGAACCGCCCCAGCGCATCGAGTGCTTCGACATCTCGCACATTCAAGGCGCGGAAACCGTCGCTTCGATGGTGGTGTGGGAAAACGGCGCGATGAAGAAGTCCGCCTATCGCAAATTCATTATCAAAACGGTAACTGGTGTGGACGACTTCGCCTCGATGCGCGAGGTGGTGGGGCGAAGGTACTCGCGGCTGAGTGGGGTGATAGGGGGCGAAGCTGTGAGCGGGCCTGATGAAAGCCCGCTGGTGACGATTGGGGCAAGCGACTCTGCCAGCTCCGACGATGCGGCGGCTAGCGCGGTACCATCAAAAAAAGAACCTACCACAATGCCTAGTCTCATCCTGATTGACGGCGGCATCGGGCAGTTACACGCGGCGGCGCAAGCGCTCGAAGCCATCGGAATCATCAACCAGCCGCTGGCCTCCATCGCCAAACGTGAGGAGATTATCTACGTCTACGGACAGGAAGATGAGCCGGTAGTGCTCGACCACCACTCTCCGGTACTACACGTGGTGCAAATGATTCGCGATGAAGCTCATCGTTTCGCCGTCACCTTCCACCGCAAACGCCGCCAGATGCGCGACCGCAAGAGCGAGTTACTCGATATCCCCGGCATCGGCCCCGCCACCCTGCGCAGATTGTTGCAGCACTTCGGCTCAGTGGAGTCGGTGAAAAAGGCCGACCTCGCCGCGCTGGAAGCGGTGGTGACTAAGAAGCAGGCCGAGGCGGTGCGTACGGCACTGGCGGGCGTGTGATGTTTTGCGCGTAGCTTAATACTTGTAAACACGCAAACAAGCCGCCGAGTATTGCTGGCTTTGCTATGGTTGTGGAGAGGCCCAAGTACATGACCGTCACCTTGGCACCCGAACTCGAGCAACTCATAGCGGAGAAGATCAACAGCGGACGCTACGCTTCGGTTACCGAACTGCTCCGAGACGCGTTAAACCTGCTCGACGAGCGCGATCAAGCGGGCGCGCACCAGCTTGACGCCGTGCGTACCAAGCTCGACTTAGCCCTTGCTGACATAGAGGCTGGACGCGTCATTCCAGGCGAAGAGATTTGGGAGCGCCTTGGCCGCACCGACCCAAGGTAAGCAACCTGCCAATGGCAAAGTACGCTCTGACCGAGGAAGCGGCGTCTGACCTGCGTGGAATCTGGCAGTACATCGCCGCAGACAACGAAACGGCTGCAGATGGCGTAGTCGCAAGCTTAGTTTCCAGCTTTGAGCACTTGGCGAAATGGCAGCAGACCGGTCGTCCGCGGCCCGAAATCACTCCCAAACCGATCCTGTTCTGGCCAGTGCGAAAATTTTGTGGTCGCGTACGCGATACATGACGATCTCGTGGTGATCCTCGCAATCTTCCACGGTGCCCGCGACCTACCCACGGCTGTTTACGAGCGCATGAAAACCGACCGCCTTTAGATATGGCAGCTCGCCAGCCCGCGTTTCTGCAAATACTGCTGGTGATAGTCCTCGGCTTCATAAAATGCTGGTGCTGGCTCAATCACCGTGGCCACGGGTTTGCGCAATCTGCCTGACGCGTCCAGCGCTTCCTTCGACGCGCGCGCCGCAGCCTCCTGCTCCGGCGAGTGGTAGAAGATGACGGTGCGATACTGCGTACCGTGATCCGGCCCTTGCCGGTTTACCTGTGTCGGGTCATGGTTCGCCCAAAACACATTGAGCAACGCGTCATACGAAATCTGTGCCGGGTCGAACGTCACCTCCACCACTTCGGCATGGCCGGTTTCGTTGTAGCAGACGTCATGGTAAGTCGGGTTCACAGTATTTCCGCCCGCATACCCCACCCGCGTTGCCGTCACGCCTTTCAGCGCGCGAAAAGTAGCTTCCACGCCCCAAAAACATCCAGCGCCGAACGTTGCTTTTTCCAACTTTGCTTGCGTATTCGTCTCCATTTCGCTGCTCCTATATTTTCTTTGCAATCCGCCCGGGTTCAGCGTATTTTAACCACGCTCAACCAACTTGCCCCATTCCCTGTCTATTAGAGGGCATCCCAAGGAGAAAGTTGCAATGCACATTCTAGGCGTAAACGTATTCGCCATTTTGGTGGCCGCACTGGCCACCATGGCCCTCGGATTTCTGTGGTACTCCCCCCTACTGTTTGCCAAACCGTGGATGGCGGCCATGGGCTACGACAAGTTGGACAAAGATGCCCTGGAAGCCATGCGCAAAAAGGCTGGCCCACTCTACGGCCTCGCCATGATCGCCTCCCTCATCTCTGCCCTCGGCCTTGGCCACCTGCTTTGGGGCCACATGCACGATCAAAGCGCCTTCATGGGCTTTCACGTAGGGCTATTCATCTGGTTCGCCTTTGTGATGACTGTGCAACTCACCGACACCGGGTTCAGCGGCAAACCGTGGAGGCTGTTCTTCATCAACACTGGCTACCAACTGGTCTGCTATTTGGCGATGGGGACGATTCTAGCGGTTTGGCAGTAGCGGATTTGCGGCCTTCAACGCAGACGGCGGAACGTCACAGCTTCCGGGCCAGCACCAGCGCGCCTCTGGCTGCATCCACCGGCATTGCATCCACTACCGCGTTCGGACTTAGCACCCGCAGGGAGTGCTCGAAGGTTTCGCGCACTTCTTGCGAGTGGGCAAACACACCACCCACGGTCGCCACCCGCACCAGCGCTTCCGGTGGCCACAGCTTGCGCATCGCGATGTTGGCCAGTTGCACCAGTTCCCCACCTGCGCGCCGCAGAATAGAAACCGCCAGGGGGTCACCTGCCTGTGCCGCCTCCTCCACCAGCGGGAACAGTTGCGCAAAATTGGCAGGCGGAATGTGGTTGGTTTCACGCACCAGTGAATCCACGTCCGCAATGTGCCAGGCTTTCAGGATCATGCCCAGCAGTGTGTCGGGTTTGCCGCGGTCCACGTCGCGGAGTGCGGCCCGAACGGCCGTGCGGCCAATCCAGTGCCCGGAGCCTTCGTCGGAGATCGCCCAACCCCAACCTCCAGCCCGCGCGGTACGCCCCTGCTCGTCCCGCGCCATCACCATGGATCCCGTGCCCGCAATCACAATCACCCCGGGGCCATCGCCAAATGCAGCAAACAACGCCAGTTCGTGGTCGCCCATCAGTTGTGCGCGGGCCGGGACGCATCCCGGTAACAAGCCTTCTAGCATTTGCCGCATCGGCACCAGCACCGACTCGCGCGCCGCACCCGCAGCGCCTAGGCACACAGCTTCCACTTGTGCTGGCATGATTCCAGCGTGCTGGCAGGCAGCGGCAATCGCCGCCTCTAAAGACGTGCGTACCGTGGCTTCATCCACCCGATTCAGGTTGCTGCTGCCGCCGCGGCCGCGCCCCAGTTCGCGCTCGCCGTCGCCAATCGCACACTCGGTCTTGGTGCCGCCGCCGTCAATGCCCGCAAAGTAGCCCACGCAATGGTTCTACCACACTCGCAGGCCGCAGATATAGAATGGCAATTCGCCGAGCGCGGTGCCCGCTTGCGATAGCTTGTGTGGTGTGCGTTGCGGCCCCGCAGTTCTACGCACCCTCAACCGGGCCACACCAAAAAAGGAAGCGATGCAATTGAACTGGCTCGATCTCGCGATCATTGTGGTGTACCTGATCGGAGTAACGCTTTTTGGTTTGCGCTTCCGCCGCAAGCAGCGCTCGCTACGCGACTACTTTCTCGCCGATAACAACATACCCTGGTGGGCGCTGGCGTTGAGCATTGTCGCTGCAGAAACAAGCACGCTGACCATCATCTCCGTGCCCGGCATCGCATTTGACTCCAACTTAACTTTTCTGCAGGTGGTCTTCGGCTACATGGTGGGGCGGGTACTGATCAGCTTTGTGTTGCTGCCCCACTATTTTCGAGGCAAGATGTTTACCGCTTATGAACTGATGGGCCGCCGCTTTGGTCCGCGCCTGCGCACCATCAGCGCGGGAATCTTCCTGCTGACGCGAGCCGCGGCAGAAGGCGTACGCGTGTACGCTATTTCTATTGTCGTCGGCATCGCCTTTGGCACCGGGCAGGTCGCTTCCATCGCCATTATCACGCTGCTGACCCTTATCTACACGTTCGAGGGCGGCCTCGCCGCCGTAATTTGGACCGATGTTGTTCAGCTTGCCATCTATGTGGGCGGAACATTCGTTGGCCTTGCGGTGTTGACGCAGCACATTCCGGGAGGCATACCAGCGGTGCACGAACTTGCGTCGCAGGCTGGCAAGCTGAGGGTGTTCGACTTCTCTACAGACCTGTGGAAGCCCTATACAATTTGGGCTGGCGTAATCGGCGGTACATTCCTTACCACAGCCAGCCATGGCATTGATCAACTGATTGTGCAGCGGCTGCTCGCAGCGAAGAATCAGCGGCAAGCGCAAGTTGCTCTGCTTTCCAGCGGGCTGGCGATTCTGCTGCAATTCACTCTGTTTCTGTTCGTTGGCATCTTTCTGTGGGCGTTCTACCAAGGCCTGCGGCCCACACCAAAGTCGGATGCCATCTTTCCGCACTTCGTGGTGACTGAGATGCCGCATGGCGTCGCTGGCTTGCTGATTGCGGCGATTCTCGCAGCTGCCATGTCGAACTTAAGCGCGGCGCTAAATTCTTTGTCGTCGAGTTCTGTCATGGACTTTTACCTCCGCTGGCGACCAGAGCGGGTAGCCGATGGCATGAGGATTTCGCGAATCGCCACCGTGCTATGGGCGCTAGTGTTGGCTCTGCTCGCGATGCTCGCCATGCGCTCAGTGGGGATCGTGCTCGAATTCGGTTTACGCATCGCCTCGATTACATATGGCGCACTACTCGGCGTCTTCCTGCTGGGCGTGCTGACTAACCGCGCCAACGAAAGTGGAGCCATTGTGGGCATGGTCGTCGGCTTCGTCAGTATCATCGTGGTTGCATGGTGGAATCTTGCGCCGTGGACATGGTTTGTTGCGATTGGCGCGCTCATCACCTTTGCCGTGGGATATGCTGGCAGTCTGATGTTTACGCCGGAGATCCACACTGGAGAGGTCTAGCTTCCACATGGCAGCACCCCTGCAACCACGCCCCGAACTCGCCCGCGACCTCACCGTGAGCCATGCGACCGCCATTGTCGTTGGCACCATCATTGGCAGCGGAATTTTTCTGGTTCCGGCCGAGATGATGCAGGATGTCGGTACCGCGCGCATGGTTTATCTGGTGTGGGTCGTCGGCGGCATTCTCTCATTCTTTGGCGCAATGACTTACGCCGAACTTGGCGCCATGAAGCCATCAGCAGGTGGCGAATATATTTATGTGCGCGATGCCTACGGGCCACTTATGGGTTTTCTGTACGCGTGGACTACGTTTCTTATCTCAAAACCTGCATCCATTGCTACTATTACCTCTGGGCTGGTGCGGATTCTTGGTACCTTCTCTGCATTTGCCGGACTAAGTACACCAGCCGCGACCTTTCCCTTTACCATTACTTGGGGCACGCTGCTTGCTATTTCCGCCACCCTGCTGATTTCGCTGCTGAACTATTTGGGAGTAAGGAAGGCTGGCGAATTTCAGCTCATATTTACTTGGCTGAAAGTGCTGATGATATTCGGAATCGTCTTGGCCGGGTTCACATACTCGCACGGTAGTTGGAGTAACTTTGCCAGCGAGTTTATTGGCGCCAAAGGAGGCGTCGCGGGCTTTATGGCTGCATTGGTGGCGGCACTTTGGGCCTATGATGGCTGGAATAACTTGAATATGCTGGCAGGGGAGATGCGGAAGCCGGAACGCAACTTGCCTATCGCGCTGGTTGCTGGAGTTGCCATTGTGGCTGGACTGTATATGCTAGTGAACGCGTCGGTGCAATATGTGCTCCCCGCCACAGCAGTCGCCGCAGCACAACGTCCGGCCTCGGAGGCAGTGACTCTGGCTTGGGGCGCGGCTGGCGCAGCCTTCGTCTCGGCGGGCATGGCGCTATCTATGTTCGTCACGCTGAACGGGACGATCCTAAGTGGCGCGAGAGTTCCCTTCGCCGCGGCGCGTGACGGCTACTTCTTCAAGGCCGCATCGGTTATCCATCCGAAATTCCATACGCCATCGGTTTCCATTGGACTGCAAGCGCTGTTGGCGACCCTGCTACTGCTCGGCGGCGGCAGCTTCAAAGCTTTCTTCTCACTGGCAATTTTTTCCGAATGGCTCTTCTACATGATCGCTGCCAGCACCGTCTTTATCTTCCGCAAAAACATTGACGCGGCGCTGCGTCCTTACAAGATGTGGGGATACCCGGTAGTTCCAGCGCTGTTTGTCGCCGCAGCGGCGGTACTGCTGTATTTCACCTTTACCGATAACTTGACTTATTCGGCGATGGGTACGGGAGTAATACTTCTCGGTGTTCCCTTCTTTTACTACTTTAAAGGTGCCAACCTATCCAAACCGACTTTCTAACCCACGTCATCCCGACTAATAACCGTGTCATCTTTCCACAAGCAGAGTCGTTAGTCGTTTTTCGCTGATTTACTCGGCGTCCCGAGCGGCTCAAATTTTTTTGTCCGCAGTTCTGCCATGTTGTCATGCGTCTTTTCGCGGAAGACGCCCTTCATTCCGCCCGCCAAGCCAATGGCGGTATCTCCGAACTTATCGCGCATCTTATCTGCGGCCAGTAGCGCATTTCTCCAGCGTTCGTGCCGAGCCGCCGCCGGTGCCCCATCCTTCGCCGCAGTAACTTCCGGCTCCGCCAGCAAGCTCATTTGTACTGCCACTGCAATACCGTTTGCCAAGGGCTCCGGCTCGCCCGCAGAAGCAATATCCTCAGCACTCACCAGATTCGACGCGCAAACCCCCAAAAGCCTTACGCATCTTCCTTTCTTCCAGTCCCTGCGAAATAGCTTCCGTATCTCACCATAAATTTCATTATCTAGTTGTGTTGCGTCTGGTGGCGTATGGGCCCGCGTAATCGTCGCAAAGTCGGAGTATCTTAGCTTCAGCTGCAGGGTCCGCGCCTGATAGCCCTGCTCGCGGAGCCGCCGTCCCACCATTTCGCTCAGCCGCATCAGCGTCGTCTCCAGCGCCACCGCATCCGCCGTATCCACCGAGTAAGTATGTTCGTGGCTAATGGACTTCACCCCCGCGCCTTCGCCAATGCCGAAGCCAAACCACGCACCAGCGTCTTCGCCGCGCGACTTGCCCGCCAAAGCGCGCCCAAACTCGCCGAAACGGCGCTCCATCTCCTGCGGGTCAAGCCGCGCGACATCGGCCACCGTAAAAATCCCTGCCTCGGCCAGCTTGTTCTGCATCACCTTGCCCACGCCAGGAATTTCCCCCACATCCAGCGGCGCCAGGAACGACGCCTCTGCCCCATGCGGCACCATCAAAATGCCGTGGGGCTTGGCCTTACCGCTGGCCACTTTGGCAATCAGCCGCGAGCTGCCAATGCCCACCGAGCAGTTCAGCCCGGTGGCGCGCTTCATCTCTTCATGTAACGCGTGCGCCGAGGCCATTGCGGGGCCCCACAAGCGCTCCGTGCCCGTCATGTCCAAGTAAGCCTCGTCAATTGAGGCCATTTCTATCTTGGGGGAGAATCCGTTGAGCACGGCGCGCACCTGCCGCGAGCATTCCAGATAGCGCTCGCGATGCCCGGGCACAAAAATCGCCTGCGGACACAGCTTAGCTGCGCTGCGCAGCGGCATCGCCGAATGCACGCCAAACGCCCGGGCCGCGTAGCTTGCCGCAGACACTACCCCGCGCTCGTCGCGGTTGCCACCCACCACCACGGGCTTGCCCTTCAGCGAAGGATCAAACAGCTCCTCCACCGACACGAAGAACGCGTCCATATCTACGTGGAAGACGATTCTGGGCAGCGCACTCATCGCGCTTACAGGATGACACGAAACCGTGTGGATGGGAAAGGAAAAGCGAAGACGCAAAATCAAGATGCGTACGGCATGAGCTTACCTTGATATACACTTGGCAAGCAAAACGGTCAGGCGGTTGCAAAAACCGGAGGCACGATGGAACGCGCGGGACGAGAGAGAGTTAAAGCCGGCTGGTTGAGCCAAGTGCTCACTGACATTCATTTCTGGGTGCCGGTGACAGTACTGCTTGGCGGACTGCTGCTGCTGAGCCTGATGCGGTAGAGAAATAAATCTGAGCCCGCACGACGCTTGCGAAACACTTGCGAAACACCCGCATGAAATCATCATAACTGAACCAACACAAACCCCCAACCCATTGCAATCCCCACCCATTGCAGTCATTTCCAA
>JANXUR010000083.1 GCA_025356095.1 Acidobacteriaceae bacterium
TCGGAAAGGAACTGGAAGCGAATTTCCCGCTGGGTGGCACCGAGCGCTTTGCGAATGCCAATCTCGCGGATGCGCGCACTGACTGTTGCCAGCATGATGTTCATGATGCCAATGCCGCTGACCAGCAACACCACCAGCGCAATCAACAACAGCACCACGGTAAGCGCGTCGGCCGTGCGGTTGGCAACTGATACCAACTGAGTAAGGTTACTGACATCGTAAAGCGATTCCGGCCGATGCCGGGCCTGAAAGACGCGCTTGATCTGTTCAGTCGCGGGCTCCACCAGGGTTGGGTCCGAGACAGAAAAGAAGATTTGCTTCACCGCATTGTCTGGGGTAAAGATGCGGCTGACGCTGTAGGGAATCGCCATGGAGTTGTCTTGCACTTCCGATTGGCCAAAGGTCTCCACCCCTTCACGAAAGGTACCGATGATGGTGAAGGGCAAGCCGCTGAGTTTGACCGTCTGGCCGATGGCGGCATCTTGTGAACCGTAGAGTTGCTGTGCGAGCTTTTCGGTGATCACGCCGACTTTGTTGCGGGCGGTGGAATCGTCTTCGTCGAAAAACCGGCCCGCCACCACAATCAGGTTGCGCACCTGCTTGTAGGCAGGAGCCACGCCCAGAACGCGCAGATCTTTTTCGCGGCCGCCGGGCACTGAGATGCGCTCATCGAGCACCACCAGCGGTGAGGCGTAGGTCACGTCTGGCACCTGCGCGCGCACGGCGTCCAGATCGTCGAGCGTCAGCGGGTCAGGCGGAACAGCAGTGATGCGCGGCGCACCACCCTGATACTCGGCGTATATCATGTTGGCACCGATGGCCTGAATCTGGCTGACGATGTACTGCTTGCCGGTGAGTCCAATGGTGGTGACCAGAATCAGCGAAGCAGTGCCAATCACCATGCCCAGAGAAGTCAGGATGAAGCGGACACGATGGGTGTTAAAGCTGTCGCGGGCAAAGTTGAGCAGCTCAGCGTAGCTAAGCTTGCGGCGCGCGGCGGGTGGCGGAATCGCACTCATAAGGCGAAGGTCTTTTCGCGGTGCACGTAGTGGCGCTCGAAGTAGTTGCGGTAGTCGCCGCTGCGAGTCTCGGCCAGCCATGCTTGGTTGGCCTGATACCAGCAAATGGTGTCGGCAAGGCCGTCCTCAAAGTTCCACTGTGGACGCCAGCCCAACTCGGCTAGCAGCTTGGCGGAATCCATCGCGTAGCGGCGGTCGTGGGCTTTGCGGTCGGTCACGTGTTCAATCAGCGACTCGTCGCGGCCCAGCGTCTTCAGAATGGTGCGGACGATATCGAGGTTGGCGCGCTCTGCATCGCCACCAATGTTGTACACCTCGCCGACGCGACCGCCATGCAGCACCGCATCCAGCGCGCGGCAGTGGTCAGAGACGTGGATCCAGTCGCGCACCTGTTGCCCGTCACCATACACGGGCAACGAGCGGCCCGCCAAAGCCTGCACAATCATTAGCGGAATGAATTTTTCCGGAAATTGATAGGGGCCGTAATTATTGGAGCAGCGCGTGATGATCGCCGGAAAACCATGTGTGCGCACAGCGGCCTGCACCAGCAAATCCGACGCAGCTTTCGTGGCCGCATAGGGGCTGGTTGGTACCAGCGGCATGGTTTCTGTAAAGCGGCCTTGCGGGCCAAGGCTGCCATACACCTCATCGGTGGAAACGTGCAAAAAGCGCGAAACCTTGTGGCCCCGTGCGGCTTCCACCACGTTCCAGGTGCCGTTGACATTGGTGCGCACAAAGGCTTCGGCGTCTTCAATGCTGCGGTCCACGTGGCTCTCGGCGGCAAAATGGATAACCATCTCCGCTCGTGCGAACGCATCGCCGATGGCGGGGTCACAAATATCCAGCCGCTCGAATGTCACCCTGCCGCTACGCAGCACCGATTCCAGATTGCGCAAGTTGCCGGCATAGGTAAGCTTGTCAACGACTGTGATCTGGTAGTCGGGATATTTGGCGTAAAGATGATGCACGAAGTTCGACCCGATGAAGCCCGCGCCGCCAGTGACGACAATCTTGGTCATTGTTCGTCCTCTGCCGCGCTGTCGGCTTGAATGGCGAGTGCAGTGCCAGTGGCGCGCGCGTGGCCAGCACCTGCGGAACCGTCGTCTGCGGCAAGTGCTTTTATGCGAGAAAGCTCACTGGCATGCCAGAGCGATTCAAAGGTACCCGCATCGGTCCACCAGCCATCGAGTATGGCGTGGCGCAGCTTACCATCTTCAAGGTAGGAGTTGTTCACGTCGGTGATTTCGTACTCGTTGCGGCCGGAAGGCGCGAGCCGCCCGATGCGGTCAAACACGGTCGCATCATAAAAATAGATGCCAATCACTGCATAGGACGACTTAGGCTTCTTCGGTTTCTCTTCAATACGCACAATGCGTCCGTCTAGAAATTCGGGCACACCAAAGCGTTGCGGGTCGCTCACTTGCTTCAGCAGAATCATGCCGCCATCTTTTTGCCGGTCAAAGGCTTCGCGTGCAGAAAGAATGCTGTTCTCGACAATGTTGTCGCCCAGAATCACGCACACAGAATCGTCGCCAACAAAGGTCTGCGCCAGGCGCAACGCATCGGCGATGCCGCCTGAGCCTTCTTGATAGGCAAAGTTCAGATGCTCCAGACCGAAGTCACGGCCGTTGCGCATCAGTCGCAGAAAGTCGCCAGCATTGTTGCCGCCGGTGACAATCAAGATGTCGCGAATCCCCGCATCCACCAGCGTCTGGACGGGATAATAAATCATTGGCTTGTCATACACCGGCAACAGATGTTTGTTGGTTACGCGGGTAAGCGGATGCAGCCGCGAGCCGGTGCCTCCAGCCAGAACGACGCCCTTCATGCGATCCTCCCCGACGATGCGGGCGCCAGCTTTTCTACGGCTTGATCTGGTGTGCCGCGCGCCGCATTGCGTTCGGCGACGAAGGCAGCCACCGCTTGCTGCCACGGGCGCGGCTCGATGCCGAGAGCACGGATGCTGCTCAAGGAAAGCACCGAATACGCTGGCCGCGCAGCGGGGCGCGGATACGCCGCACTGGTCGTCGGCGAAACCGTTACCGCCAACTGCGCAGCACTTACCAGTTCCTGTGCCAGTTCAAACCAAGAGCATGCGCCGGAGTTCGCAGCCTGGAACGTTCCGCTGGCATTTGAGCGCACCAGCTTGGCGATGATGTCTGCAAGATCACGATTGTAAGTGGGCCGGCCGCGTTGATCTTCTACAACGCTCAGGTTCTTGCCGCTCGCGGCGGCACGCAAAATCGTTTCCGGAAAAGACTTGCCACCGATGCCATAGAGCCACGAGGTGCGCACAATGCAGACTTGTGGCAGAATCTCGCGCAGGCCAGCCTCAGCGGCGGCTTTCGAGCGTCCATAGGCGTTAATCGGCGCGATGGCGTGATCCACTTCGTAAGGTGCAGTGGGCGCCGGGGCCCCGCCATCGAAAACGTAGTCTGTGCTGACGAATAGCAGCTTGCTACCAGCTTCTTTCGCGGCGCGCGCCACGTTGAGTGCGCCTTCGCAATTCACCGCCATCGCTCTTGCCGCATCCGATTCGCAACCATCCACATCCGTCCACGCTGCGGCGAGGATGACCCATTGCGGGGCCACACGTGCGACCAGCGTATGCACCGCGCTTGCGTCGCGCAGGTCAGCATCGCGCGAACTTGCGCCCAGCACGGCATCGCACCGCCACGCCGATGTCTCCATCAGCGCGCGGCCCAATAATCCGGTCGCTCCCAGTACAAGAATTCGCATCGTTGCTTTACGTAGAGTTACCCGCAGAACTACTTGTGCTGCGTCTCCCAGTCATACGCGATTTCTGGATGATCATACGGAATGCGGCCTTCATCTTCCGGATCGTAGAAATGGTCAGTCATGTAGAGCAGCCGCGCCGCCTCAGTGCCCAGCACCTTGTATCCGTGGCCGATGCCCGGAGGAATCAGCAACTCCCAGGGCTGTAACACGCCTGTAAACACGGTGTTGATGCGTCCGAAGGTCGGTGAGTCGAGCCGCAGGTCATACAGAAAAACCTGCAACATACCGGAGACAGGAATCCATAGATCGGTCTGCCGCCAATGGTAGTGAATGGCCTTGATGGCTCCGGGATAGGTAAGCGTGGAGGATATCTGAATTTGCCTCTTGCCGTCTGGAACCATTTGCTCGGCAAGACCCGGAGCGCCGAGGCGGGCGATCTCGCTGAAGCTGCCACGATCGTCCACAAACACGGCGAGCCGCTCTATGCGGACGCCGTGAATCAGTTGCTCGCTGTCAGTACGCAGAATCGTACTGCCGATGGTCTTCTCGCGGCGACGCAGGACGGCTAAGTCGAGGCCATCGCGCTTGCCGATGGGGAGAACGTCCGAACCGGACGTGGCGGATAGGTTGGCAGCAAGGGGCAAAGGCGACCTCAGCAACGGGCGACACAAGACGCCTGCGCGCAAATTTCACAGCATACAGCCAAATACGGCTAACTTCTTTAGGATAAATGCTTTCCCCGGCACGCTCAAACGCAAGCGAGCTCAGGGGAGGCGGCAGACGGCCACTTGCTGGTTTCGGAAGGGGCAGTCAAAGCCCGCGACCGGAGCTTCGACGACAACCCAATCCACTCGGTAGCGGACTTTTAGTTGCGCAAAGTCGGCGGCCTGAAACTGCCGCCAACCTTTTTGCGCCGCCACCTGCTGGTGCCAATCTTCCGCCATGCGAGGAAACATGGTGACCGCGCCCTCGTCTTTCACGCCGTCAGCTAGCATCGAACGTTCAGCAATCGCTCGGAAGCCATGCTGATCTTCGCCGGGCCGGGCCATATGTTCGGGGTCGAGCGCAAATACAGCGTCATTCGGCGTGTGGTCGCGAGCCCATACAAATGCTTCCACCCAAGCGTTGCCGGGCGCTGCTCCGGGCAACTCCAGATGCGGCGTCGCAGGAAAGAGCTGCCGCTGCGCGTAGTACATTCCGCCACACAGGGGCAGCAGTACGACCGCCCACATCCACTGCTTGCGCTGCACCAGCAACTGGCCGAGCAGACCGCCGCTCACCATCCATTTTTGAACGCTTTTTGCTTTTGCAACCCATGCGCTCGCTGCATCTGTTATACGTTCTGCTCTTGATGGTGAGCGGCGGTCTGCTCGGCCAGTTGCTGGTGCAGCGCAAGCAGTGGATGTGGGCGGTCGTACTGCTGCCCCTGTGTGGCGGAATGTA
>JANXUR010000088.1 GCA_025356095.1 Acidobacteriaceae bacterium
CGTGGCATTCGACTGGAAGAGCGTATTTCCGCCGGTATGGTCGCCGTGATAGTGGGTGTTGATGACGAAACGGATCGGCTTCTCGCTCATGCCCGGAATGCTCTTCAGAGCGGCTTTAATCTTCTCGGCAAGCGGCGCGAACTCGTCGTCAATCACCACAATGCCGTCCTCGCCGACGGATGCGCCTATGTTTCCGCCTGCGCCTTCCAGCATGTAAACCGTACCAGCGACTTTGGTGACTTTCATTTCGACTTTTGAATAGTCGTTACCTTGCGCAAAGGCGGTGACGGCGGTGAAAAGGGCGAGGATGAGCGAGAGCTTCAGGGCGTGGCGCATAAGTCGGTTCTCCTATGGTGACGTGAGGATTGTAGCTGAGGGGGCAGGTTGCGCGAAAGCGGTGCCCATTGGGGGTAGTGTGCCCATTGCTACCGGGCGGTGCGGAAGAGCTCCCACAACTGGTCGCGGCCGGTTTGGTAGATCACATAGCCGTTGGAACTGACCGCGCCCAGGCTGGAGCCGCTGACTTCGCGGAACAGGAAGTCGCCAATCCCGTCGCCGTCGGCGTCTACGGCGTCAATCAGTTCGAGCCGCGGCAGTTCGTCGAGGTGGCGCTCGTCGGTGGCCACCAGCAGCAGACGGCGCAGGTCGCCATTCAAGTCAGCGCGGGCCGCGAGGGTTACGTCATAGGTAAGTGCGCTGGTAGCCGCGACAGGGGGCGGCGCGGGCAGCGGCGTGGCTCCGGCGACCGCCACTACAGATTTGGGCGCATGGAGCGTCGTGCTCGCTGCGGTGCCACCATTGCGTAGGATGCGCGCCTTCACCGCCAGCACGAACTCCGGCTCATTGGAGTAGGTGAGGTCGAAGCTGCGCAGGTTGATTTCGTCGAAGACCACCTCTGCGGCGGGCGCTGTGGCCTTGGCTGGTTTGGCTGGCTTTGCAGAGTTCTTGACTGGCTTTGCAGACGGAGCGGCGGGCGCCGGCGGAAGCAGTCCTAGCAGCCGTGCGCGGTTCAGGACTTCGGTGCGAGCCAGATCAAGCATCTTTTTGCGATAGGCTTCTTCTTCGCCGGGCTGAAAGTAAAACTTGTAACTGCGCAGCTCAGGGTTGTGGGCGGCGGAAAAAGCGGCATAGATGGTCAAGCCACCGGCAGTCGCCGCAGCATGTAGCTCGGCGACCGACGGCAGATCGGACTCGGTGCGATTGCCACTGGGTCTGCCATGGCGCAACGTGGGTCGGTCCGGGTCGTCAGAGATGCTGGCCGTACCGCTTGACCCGGTGGCTGTGGGGGTTGCGTTTGCGGAAGGCTTGTCATCATCAGCAGGGGCTGCGGTTCTGGACTCAGCCTTCGCGTCAGACCTTGCGTCCGGGTTCGGCTCAGCTTTGGCATCGCCCGCCTTCGTCTCCACCGGCGCAGGCGTGGCGGCGGGCGCTGTCCCCGTTGCTGCTGGAGCTGTGGGCACCGCACTGCCATGCTTATGCAACACCGGACGCTCTTCGTCGGGGTCGGCGGATTTCTTAGGGGCGGTGTGCAGGACTGGCTTTTTGCCGCCACCGCCGTCGTCGCCCGCGCCGGGTTGCCATTTGCCCTTCGCCACCCAGCGATCCTGCATCTTCTGCGGGCCAGTAATGGTGAACAGGCCTCGCGACTCGCCGAGTTCGGTGGCTTCATAAACGGTGTCCCACTGCGCGGCCATGGGTACTGGGTTGGCTTGGTAGGCCTGCGCGTCATACCACTTGCCCCGGTCAAAGATGGCGATCGGCACCAGCTGCGCCTTGCCTGTCTTGGTGATCTCGACCACTCCAATGGCCCGCGGACCTTTAGGGGCCGCGCTGGCTTTGGGCGCGGCGTGCAGCACTACGGGGGCGACGGCCAACAGTCCCAGCGCCACGATACGGATGACGTTGGCACCGGCGCTGCGGTATAAACACCAGAGCATCTTCGGTTGGATGCAACTTTTGGCATCGCGGGCCTCTGCACGCGTAGGCAGGGGTGGCGATAGGGAGAGCGATAGGGAGAGCGACATGGGGAGTGACATGGAAAGTGACATGAAA
Organism: Acidobacteriaceae bacterium; assembly: GCA_025356095.1. Taxonomy (GTDB): domain Bacteria; phylum Acidobacteriota; class Terriglobia; order Terriglobales; family Acidobacteriaceae; genus JANXUR01. Next base: position 2,053 of record JANXUR010000088.1, read on the forward strand.
GACCGGGCCATCAAGGTCAATGATAAAGCGCCGGATGTAACTTTGCCGGATCAGTCCGGCAACAAGATCTCCCTGAAGGATTTCAAGGGGCAAACCGTTGTGCTGTTTTTCTATCCCAAAGCCAACACCCCGGGATGCACCATCGAGGCCTGCGAGTTTCGCGACACCTACGCCAAGCTGAAGAAGTTGGCGGTGGTGCTGGGGATTTCGGGCGACACATCAAGCGCACAGAAGAAGTTTGAAGAAAAATTCAGCCTGCCGTTTCCGCTGTTGGCGGATGCCGACCGGGCGACGGCCGACCGCTTCGGCATCTTGAAAGAAAAGAACATGTACGGCAAAAAGGTGAAGGGCATTGTCAGGACGACTTACATCATCGGGCCCGACGGAAAAGTCCGCCATATCTTCGCCAAAGTAAAGCCCGAGGGTCATGCGGAAGAAGTGTTGGCATGGCTGAAAGCGGACGCGAAGGGATAGGACGCAGGTGCCACCAAGGGCTCCAGCTACGACTGCAAGTAGTAGAACGGCAAAGTCTACCGCGCACTCTGCCTCCTTGACATAAGGCCCAAAACGCGCAAGACTTTCCGCATTAGGTAATGTTGCTGCACAGGCACGAGCTTCCGTTTCCAGTCCGCGCGGTTTTGGCTGGCGTCCCCCTGATAGAGGTTCGAGCTTAGCCACTTCGCCGCACCAGTTCACAAGCTCCTAGAAAACGAGGAATAGGAAAATGAAAAAAATCTCTGTGGTGGTAGCCAGCGTGCTGCTCCTGATGGTCAGTGTGACCATTCCGGGGTTCGCGCAAAAGAGCAAAATTATTACGCCCAAATCCAGCGTGGCCAACCCGGGCGATATCGGCAAGCGCGCCCATACCAATTTGAAGATTGCGCAGATGCCTTCGTCGTTCAAGCCAGCATCGGTCAATCCGCAGATTGGGCCCCCGTTCACCGGCTATTCGTTCGATACGCCGGGCTCGCTAAACTGCGTGTACAACATGGTTCCGCAAACCGCAGGCTGCAATCCTTACACGGCACTGACGCTGCCCAACACCGGCAGCCGGGCCATTGCAGTCGTGGATGCATTCCACAATCCGTTTGCCATCACCGACCTGCGGACCTTCTCGGCCCAATTCGGCTTGCCGCCAGCGGACGTAACCGTGGTCTACGCCACGGGGGTAAAGCCGCCGGTTGACCTGAGTGGCGGTGGTTGGATTCTGGAAGGTTCGCTCGATCTGCAATACGCCCACGCGATGGCCCCCAATGCCAAGTTGTACTTGGTGGAAGGCGCTTCCAACGGTCTGGCTGACCTGCAGTTGGCGAGTGACGTGGCTGCCGGGTTGGTGGCAGCGGCGGGTGGCGGAGAAGTCAGCATGAGCTACAGCGGCGGCGAGTTCTTTGGGGAACAGTCCTTTGAAAAGCACTACAAGGTTCCGGGCGTAGTGTACTTTGCCTCCTCCGGCGATGCCATCACTCCGGGTACCCCGAGCGTGCTGGCGAACGTGGTCTCGGTGGGTGGCACGGAATTTGACCGTGACGCCAACTTTGACTTCGTGGACGAGCATCCCTGGTCGGTGGCCGGAGTAGGCGACAGCCTTTACATTCCGCGTCCCGCTTCGCAAGCCAGCGTAGCTTCCATCGTGGGTCGTTTCCGGGGCACGCCAGATGTCTCCTTCAACGGCGGCTGCAACAGCGCTGTCTGGGTGCATGCATTTGGCGACAACATCAGCGGCGCCAGCGGCTGGTATGCGTTGTGCGGCACCAGCCTGTCTTCGCCCGCCATTGCAGGCGTCGTCAACAGCGCCGGCAGCTTTAGCTCCAGTTCGCAAGCCTACTTGCAGTCGCTCTATCCCGAGGCGGGTAATGCCAGCGTGTTCAACGACATTTCGTCGGGCACGTGCGGCACGGGCGGAATCTTCTCGGCAGCACCGGGATGGGATTTCTGCACCGGCTTGGGCAGTCCGAACGGCTTGAGCGGCAAGTAGCAGCACCGTGGCCACAGCACCGTGGCCGCAGAATCAAGCCACTCAATAAGAACGGCTAAACCAGAACGGCCTCGCCTGCGGGCGAGGCCGTTCTGCATGGTGCGGGTTGTGCCCATCTGTCCGCCGACTCGTGACGATGTGCGCGAACGACAAACCTGCTAGTCCATGTCGGCGATGGTTCCGGTAAGCGGCTCGGGCTTTCCCCCGCCGACGGCAAGGTAGGTCTGCGTGATGCGGTCGTGCCAGCCGAGAAAATCTTCATCTAAAAAGCACCACAGATAGCCCAGGCCGGCTGGCAGCAGCGAGAGCAAACAAGCCCCAGCTCGCCGCGCACGCACCTTGCGATCCAGCGGACGACCGTGGAAGTGGCGCAGTTCCAGACCCATGGCACGCAGGCCCGGCGTGGTGCCGGTAAACACCAGCGCGATGAATTTATAGGCAAACCACACCAGCACAAACGTCACTACGGCGAGGGCGACGGCAAACTTGCCATTTGGAATGGTCAGGCTGTGACCCAGAGCCTGCGCCGAGCGGGTGGCGATAAAGAACGCAGTGCCGCCAAAAACTGCAGTGGCGGCAGCGGCAAAGGCCAAGTCCACGGCTTCTGCCAAACAGCGCCACGGCAGTGGCGCAGTAGAGACGGGGACTTCAATCGCTTCTACCGCCTGGTGGGCGCGTCGCGGGGCAGCGTCGAGAGCGATGCCTCCGAGCGCGGGTGGCAGCGGCAGGGCGTCGGCGATGGGTGCTGCGTCGGCATCCAGAATACGGGGCAGGGCACTGCCGTGCATGATTTGGGCGGCTTGCCCGGTTTGCCCGGTTTGGCCTGCCAAGCTGGAATGGCTGAAATGGCTGAAATGGCCCGTGCGGGGGCTCAGCGACTCCGCCAACTCATCGTCGGCTGGACGGTAGGGGGAGAGCTTCGGAAACGCCAGCACCTTCATCTCAGGCGCACTGGCGTCCAATGCCAGCAGTCCGGCTGAGGCCGTCTCGGGTCCGGCAACCTGCAGCTCGTCGTCAAACCCGGCACTCTGGTTAAGCTCGGCACTCTGGTCAAACCCGGCAGGCTGGTCAAGCTCGGCGAAAGTGATGCGTTCGGCGGAGGTCAGGCTGCTGGCCTCGATTGAGGGCATCAATATGTCCGTCTCAGAGGTCTCCGTGTCAGAGGTCTCCGTGTCAGAGGTCTCCGGCAGTATGGCCGCTGGAGTAGCTTCGGGTGCCAGACCGAGATCAAGGCCGTGTTCCGCCTCCATCACGGCGCGATACATACGCGGAATGGCACGGGGCGCGGTGGCGAGAGGAAAGGCCAAGGCCTCCTCGGCCCCGGAATCGGGCGCGCCTTCCAGCGGCAGTTGCAACGAGGGGAACTTGGGCTGCCTTTGTTCACGGCGCTGCCGCACGGTAGCGAGGCGCTGACTGAGCTCGGCGCGCCAGGCGGAGTCGTCTGGCTCGGGGTCACCGGCCTTGAGCGGAACTGACGGGGTCTCTCTGGGTGTATCCACATCGCCAAACAGGCTGGGCGTGAGCGCAGAGGCCGAAGCCCGACGGCGAGGGCGCACGCTGGGGGGCGCGAGGCGTAAAGCGTCCGGTGAAGACTCTGTCATCGGTGCTGCCGAGGCAGAGTTCTCCCATGCCCGCGCGGACTCTGCGGATTCTTCTGAAAGACTTTCGCGCAAAACTTCTCCCTTGAACTTTTCCCTTAGACTGCAATCGGGGCATCCGAGCGTTTTGCCATGTCCCTTGAGGCCATGCTAAGGTCAAGCCCAGAGCAACCTTCTGGAGCCTGACCACGCGCGTGATGAAATCCCGCTATCGAATCCTTATCATGACGGCGTGGGTTTGTCACGTGTTTCTAACAACTTCGCTCGTAATTTGTCAGTTGCCCCCGGCACACACTGCGGCGCAAGCTGTGGAAAAACCGCTTCCCAAGACTCTGGAAGACACCACCATCACAGCTCTGCAGCAGGAAAAAATCGGTGACCTGTACACTCTGCGTGGAGATGCCACGATCCATTATCGCGCTTTTATTCTGCATGCCGATACGATCACCTACAACGCACAAAGTGATGCAGCCTCGGCGCAAGGCCATGTGGTCCTGGAAGGTATGCAGCGTGACGAACATCTGGAAGCCAGCCGCGCGGAATTCAACATGAAAAGCGGCGATGGCCGCTTCTATGATGTGGTGGGCCGGGTGGGCGCGCGCCAGCGCGACCTCAGCCAAACCCTGACCACCGATGCCCCTTTTACCGTAACGGGCAAGCTGATTGAGCGCATCGGCAGCGACCGCTATTGGGTGCACGACGGCACCGTCACTACTTGCGAGGAACCGAACCCCAAGTGGACATTTTCTGCCGGTCTGATTGGTCTGAACCTGAACGGCAACGCAGCCATTCATAGTGGCGTATTTCGCGTGCACGGGGTTCCGGTGATGTTCTTTCCTTACGCCACACATCCCATTCAAAATGCGCGCCAGTCAGGGTTTCTGATTCCTTCAATCGGGCAGTCATCCACCAAGGGTACGGTGATTGGCGAGTCGGCCTATTGGGCCATCAACCGCAGTACCGACGCAACGGTGGGCGCGGAGTACTACTCGCATCGCGGTTGGGCGCAGCACGGCAACTTCCGCTGGCGGCCCAGCGACTCCAGCTTGGTGGACTTAACCTACTTCGGCGTCTTAGACCGGGAAAAGCAGGGCGGCGAAAACGCCAAGCTGAAAGCGGAAGGGGATTTGGGCTGGGGCTTTCGCGGGGTCGCCAACATTGACTACCTCAGTTCCTTCGTCTTCCGGCTTGCCTTTAGTCAGGTGTTTACCCAGGCGATTGATTCGGAAGTCAAGTCGAATGTATTTGCTTCGCGCACCGAAAACGGATACTCGGTGAATTTTCTAACGGCGCGCTACCAGAACTACCAAAGCTCCACCGATAACAGTGACGTGATCAATATTCTGCATCTGCCGAGTCTTGAATTTTCCAGTGTGGATCGGCAGGCGGGCCGCACACCTTTCTATTGGTCATTTGACGCGGCGGCCGAAGGCTTGCATCGCGGGCAACCGGGCTTTACCACCGGCAACGTGGGCCGCTTTGATGTGGAACCTTCCGTGGCCTTGCCGTTGCACTGGAAGGGATGGGACTTGCGTCCTGAGGTCTCTGCACGAGGCACCACTTACACTGAGCAACTGGTGCCCTCGAACGGGGTGGGGGTGGCTGCCGCCCAGCCCATTAGCCGCCGCGCCGCCGAAGCCGACATCGAGATTCTGCCGCCAGCACTCTCGCGGACTTCCGAGCGCGAATACTTTGGCCGCCGATTTAAGCATGTGATTGAACCCCGCGTCACCTACCGCTTTGTAACCGGGGTGGACAACTTCCGCAGCCTGCTGCGTTTTGATGCGCGCGATATTTTAACCAACACCAACGAACTGGAATACTCCGTAACGCAGCGCCTCTATGCCAAGCGCACCACAGGCAAGCCAGAGGAGTGCGGGCCGCGCGGTGTCCGCAACCTGAGCCTGAGCGCGGTGGTGCCCACCCGCGGTGCCTGGGTGGATGACGATAAAGACGTAAACCCCTGCTCCTCTGAGCCGAAGCCGCCGGTGCGCGAGGTACTGACCTGGACTTTGGCCCAAAAATACTTTATTGACCCCACTTTTGGCGGAGCGCTGGTGAATGGGGTGAGCAATGTGTTTGACACCACGGCGGAGTTTGCCGGAATCGGCTTTTTGACCGACCAGCGGCGCTTTGCTCCACTCATTTCGCGACTGCGCTTTCAGCCGAATGGACGCAGCGAAGCTGAGTGGAATCTGGATTACGACTTCAAGAAAGGCCGCATCTCTTCTTCTACTGCGCTGGTCAACTTTCACTTTGGCAACATCACCGTGGGGGGCAGCGATGTGTATCTGCGGGCACCCGGCGAGATCATTGGTGGCAAAACTGCCACCGACCGCTTTCACCAGTTTCGGGTGTTGCTGGGGTACGGGTATCCCAACAAGCGGGGGCTGAGCGCGGCTACCAATATCGGCTTCGACGCGAATCTGGGCTTTTTGCAATACGCCGCCGTGCAGACCAGCTATAACTGGGATTGCTGCGGCGTGAATTTTGAGTATCGCCGCTTTGCCCTCGGTTCGGTGCGGAATGAGAACCAGTACCGCTTCAGCTTCAGTCTGGCGAATGTGGGAGCCTTTGGAAATTTGAAGCGGCAGGAGCGGCTTTACTAGGCAGAAATTAAACAGGAAGTAAGTACAAACTAGGCAGAAACTAGATAGAAACCAGACCGGCGCCTGAACAGGACCGGTCCACTGGAAGTCGAGGGAATCCGCCTCCGGCGAAATTCTTGTCAAGGGGCGAAAATGATCATTTTCCCCGCAAGTGTAAGATTACAAGGCAAATATAGTTTCCCTTCCACGGTACAATGACCCCCGATGTCTTGGTACACTAGGTATATAGCAGTAAAGTTCTGCTGAACTTTGCTCCAGTCTTGTAGTTCGTCCTGTAATTCGTCCTGTAATTCGTCTTGTAGTGCGCCTTGTAGTGCGTCCCCTACTTCTACTTGCCTGCCGGGATGTCAAAGTAAAACAGTTCATGGCCATGAGAGTCTTTCAGGCCGGTGATGTCCACTCGTGCGCCTGCGAGTGGATGTTCCACGTCACGTATATCGAAAAAGAAGAAGCCAGCGCGGGTGGTAT
>JANXUR010000034.1 GCA_025356095.1 Acidobacteriaceae bacterium
ACATTCGCGATTGGACCAGACCACAAGGGGGCGCGACGCCAACAATGGCAGTTCATACTGCACCCGCGATTGCTACTGCCACGGTCAAAGCGTTGACGCCCATTACACCACCACGGTAAAGCTGGTCTCCGTGCGCACCACCGGGCGGTAGAGCGTGTCGCGCTCGAACGGCACGCGGCCTGCGGCGCGGATTAGCCGCTCTAGGTCGGCGCGGCGCATGCCCTGCGGCGTCGTCGCGCCCGCATCGTGATAAATCTTCTCCTCAATCACCGTGCCGTCGAGGTCGTCGGCACCAAACCGCAGCGCAATCTGCGCAATTTTTTCGGACAACATCTGCCAGTAGGCTTTGATGTGCGGAAAGTTGTCCAGCACCAGGCGGCTCACCGCAATCTGCCGGATGTCGAGCATCCCCGTGGTCTTCGGCAGGTGCGAAAGCGCGGTGTTATCGGGATGGAAGGCTAGCGGAATAAACGTCTGAAAGCCGCCGGTCTCATCCTGCAGGTCACGCAGCCGCATCAGGTGGTCCACGCGATCTTCGTCGTATTCCACATGGCCGTACAGCATGGTCGCGTTGCTCTTCAGGCCAATCTGATGCGCAGTGCGCGCCGTGTTGATCCAGTCGTCGCCATCAATCTTGTGGTCACAAATAATGTGGCGCACACGGTCGGCAAAAATCTCCGCCCCACCGCCGGGCAGCGAATCCACGCCCGCATCTTTCATCTTTTGCAGCGTCTCGCGAATGCTCAGCTTGGCGCGTTTGGCCAAGAACGACACCTCCACCATGGTGAAGGCCTTGATGTGCACCTGCGGAAAGCGCTGCTTGAGGCCGCGCACTAGGTCGAGAAAATATTCAAACGGCAGGTCAGGATGCAACCCTCCCACAATGTGGAACTCGGTGACCGCCTCGGTGTAGCCGCTGGCCGCCGTATGCCACGCCTCTTCCAGCGCCATCGTGTAAGCGCCGTCCGTATCCTTTTTGCGGCCAAACGCGCACAAGCGGCAGGCGGCCACGCACACGTTCGTCGGATTGATGTGACGGTTGACGTTGAAGTACGCGAGGTCACCGTGCAAGCGCTCGCGCACGGAGTTCGCCAGCCAGCCCACGGCGAGAATGTCGCCAGTCTGGTAGAGCGTCACCGCATCGTCAAAGCTAAGCCGCTCCCGCGCCATCACTTTGTCAGCAATGGGCAGAAGCCGCGCGTCGTCGGTCTGGAAGGCGTGAGTCATCGTCGTTGTAGCCACACTTTATTTTAGCCCACCAAGGCAAACGCGCCGGTTACGGCAACGCTTGGCTCGAAGCAGGTCGCTCATTGGAGTCACTAATCCTTGTATTCGTCGAAGATCGAGGCCTCCACCTGCTTCGTAGTCCACCCCTTCATTCGCGCCCAGATTTGAATGGCCGTCATATACCTTGAGTATGCGTCGAACGAATCTTCGCTCCAATCTTTCGGCCGTTCCGCGTAGGGAACACGTGCCGCAAAAGCTGGCCACACCCTCTCCCTCATCACGCCACCGTCCAGCGCAGACGGCGGGTTTTGCTCAAAACCTTGGGCGCGGGCCATAGAACCTCATGCCTACCTGGAAGGCGGCGACACACTGGACGAATTTCTTGACCAGTACCCAACCGTAAGCAGGTATATAGCCGTCAGAGCACTGGAGCTGCCCCGCGGAACGCGGTAGAATCGGCTCAGGCAACGGAGGCATTTGGGATGTCAGCAGAAGACGTCAGCGTCATCAAAATCGCCCCTGAGATCATGAGCGGCACTCCGTGCTTCCGCGGAACGCGCGTACCTTTGCAGACGCTCCTCGACTACCTCGAAGCTGGCCACCCGCTTTCTGAGTTCCTGGGGGACTTCCCGAGCGTCAGCAAGGGTTCGGCAGTGGCGGCGCTCGAACAGGGCAAGAACCTCTTGATCAACCTGACCAAGCAAATCGCATGAAGATTTTGCTCGACGAATGCGTACCCAAGAGACTTCTGCGAGAATTCGCACCACACGAGTGTCCTACGGCGGGCCAAGCAGGGCTGGACGGCATTCCGAACGGTCAAATACTCGTCGAGGCTGAGCGGCTCGGATTTGAGTTGTTGGTGACGGTAGATCAGGGCATCAGCCGCCAAAATAGCTTTGCAGGCCGCGCGATTCGACTCATCACACTTCGATCGGGAACGGGGACTTACGAGCAACTTCAGCCACTCGTGCCCGAATGTCTCAGGCTCTTTGCGTCAACGCCGCCTGGCTCAACCGCAGAGGTGTCGGCCCTTCTCTAGCCCGCCAACACAACCCCAGCCACCGTCGCGAAAAACACCATCGCGAAAAACACCATCGCGAGCTTCCCCGACCAACGCCATCGGCAGTATCAACCGCGTGTGCGGATTCGCCGAGAACTTCGGCCTGTGCTCCCTTACTGCACTGCGGGCAACGGGTGAGTCATCACCCAAGCCAGTACGGCCAGACCCAACACAATGCGATATGCGGCGAAGGGGGCGAGGCCGTGTTCGCGAACC
>JANXUR010000011.1 GCA_025356095.1 Acidobacteriaceae bacterium
AGCTCGGCCACGATCTCGCGTGGAGTCAGGTCGTCCAGACCAAGGTTTTCTTCTTCAGTGGAAGCGGGCAGGTAAAGAGCCATACCACAATTATCGCAGGAGTGAGAGCAGGGCCGAGCCGAGCCCATGAGGGGAGTCAGCGAGGTGGCCGAGCAGGGGAAGAGTAAGGCGCTTTTTTGGCGGGGATTATACCCGTGTAGTCGTGTAACACGAGAATCGTGTTACGCTAAGTTATCTAGGGACTAGTAGGAAGTGTCGGAGCAATTGTGGAGAATACGCGCAAAGTGAAGGCCGAGCCACTAGCGGAACGATTGGCGGAACGATTGGCGGAGCGATTGGCGGAACGAGGGGCGGAACGAGGGGCGGAGCCTAAACCGCAGCGTCGGCTGAAGAACGTCACCATTACCATGGATGAGGATCTGCTGCGGCGTTTGAGGGTGGAGGCGGCAGAGCAGGGGGCGAGCGTTTCCCGACTGGTGACGGAGTTGGCGCGGGAGCGGGTGCTGCGTAAGGACTCCCATCAGCGGGCGATGCGAGATTTTCTGGCGGGGGCGCCGCTGTTCCGGTCGGGCGGCAAGTACTTGACGCGCCAGGAGGCACATGACCGGTAGTTGCTTCGTGGACACTAACGTATTTCTGTATGCCCACGACGCGGCGGAGCCAGAAAATGCTTTGCGCGCGCAGGCGTGGCTGGCGGAGCTTGGCGACAGTGGGTCAGGCCGCATCAGCTATCAGGTTGTGCAGGAGCTTTATGCCAACCTGATCCGAAAGAGGCTGGTGCCGCCGGAGACGGCGCAGCGCTTGTGCCGTGCACTTATGGGATGGCAACCAGTCGCAGCTGATGCAGAAATATTGGAGTCTGCCTGGGCGATTGGCGACCGCTATGGTCTTTCCTTCTGGGATGCAATGATTGTGGCGGCGGCGCTGCGGCAAGGCTGCCGGTATCTGCTGACCGAGAACCTGCAGCATGGGCAGGTGATTGAGGGAGTGCGGGTGGTCAGCCCGTTTGAGGCTGAGCCGAGGGCGCTAGGCGGGGATGGCTTTTAAAGCTGTGCCTCGGCGCGGCGCTTCACCCATTCTTCGAAGAAAATCGGGCAACTCTTCACGTCTTCGAAACGAGCGGCATTGAACTCTTCCATGATGCGATCGCTGTCGTTGCCGCAGACGACCTCGATCGCAGCGGCCTTGGGAATATTGTCAAAAAGAAGTTCCCGCGCTCGTTCGTCGGCAGCAGGAAGACTGTATCCGCAGATGACGACTGCCGAGCTCCGCTGAAGCTGTTCCTTAGCTTGGCCCCAAATCAAGTCCCAAAAGGGCTTCCATTCCGGCCCAAATGGTGTTGTAAAAAAGAATTCCTTTGACCTTGTCGGATAGATCAAGGCTGAAAGAGTAGTCCCTTGGTACCACCTGTGATTGTCGAGTTGTTCGCATCCCAAGTACTTTGCATCAACATCGAGCATCACTGGTCTTTCGCCAAGCGTATTGTCAGGATCAATCCGTCCGAAACCTCTGATGCCACCGAACATTGACGCAAGCCAATTGACACTGCCATGTAGTTTTCAGGACCATGACGTCGCTTGGCTTATTGCTTGAACTGAAAGGGAACCCGTATCCAGTCGAAAGGTTCCACTTCGCAGACCTATTTAGCTCCTTTTCGACCGAATCGTCATAATTGAAGGTAAGCACTGTATCGCCCGGTGATGCGATGCGACTTGCGAAAGCCTGATATGCAGGTGCAGAGCCCCGAATTTGACGAAACCAGGCGCCGATACGGTACAGCAGCGCGCTGCGAAGGTTGGGGAGCTCCCCATCAGGGGCCGCAGTTGTGCCTGCTTTGTTGATGCGAGCCTGAAGGCTTGTGAAGAGGTCTTCGACGTTTGGCGTCTCGCCGAAGGTTTCGACTGCTAACTCTGCGTAGCCGCTTAGGGTTTGGTCACCTGAGCCCCGCATTGCCTCGATCAAGTCCCGCCCCATGGTTGAGGCAAGCGGGTAGCCAGCGTGTTTCGACGCTCCTGCCCCGAAGATGTAAGTGGTTTGTGGCACCGAAAACACCTATCCTAAATTTCCTCGATCACAAAGTTTTCGTTGGTATAGATGCACATTTTGCCGGCGATATGCATGGCGGCTTCGGCTATTTCTCTGGCGGTGAGGCTGGTGTGTTCTAGCAGGGCGCGGGCGGCGGCTTGGGCGTAGGGGCCTCCGCTGCCGATGGCGGCGATGCCGCCGTCGGGCTCGATGACGTCGCCCTGGCCGCTGAGGAGGAAGGTTTGCTCGGCGTCGGCGACGATGAGCATGGCTTCGAGGTGGCGCAGGTACTTGTCGGTACGCCAGTCTTTGGCAAGCTCGACGGCAGCGCGGCCAAGGTTGCCCTGATACTGCTCGAGCTTGGCCTCAAAACGGCTGAACAGGTTGAAGGCGTCGGCCGTGGAGCCAGCGAAGCCGGAGATGACCTTTTCCTGATACATGCGGCGGACTTTGCGGGCGTTGTGCTTCATCACCGTATCGCCGAGGGTGACCTGGCCATCGCCGGCGAGGGTGACTTTGCCATCGCGGCGGACGGCGAGCACAGTGGTGGAACGGATGCGGCGGGTCTGCGACAGTTGGGCCATACCATTAATTGTAGAGGTTCTGGCGGTTTTGCCGCAGGGGATGCGCGCGCGGGTGGCCAAACATATCGCCGCACGGTCTGGCTCTGCGCCTGTGTTTTGCGGCGCGCTGGGTGCGGCTGCTCACGCGCCTGCAAAGGCTTGCGAGGCGAGTTAGTGCTTGCGCGGAGTCAGCTTGCGGAGAACACTCTTGATCTCCGGAGTGTATTCGCGAGCCAGATTCAGACCGAAGACGAAGCCCATCTCCACGTGACCTGCCTGGACGCCCTGCACCAGTGGGCTGTAGTGGTCGGGATACCAGGACCGGGAAATCATGGTCGAGCCATAGGCCCCGGCAAGCTGCGGCAAATCGAAGCGGACGCGACCGTGGTTGTCATAGGCAACAAAGCTGAACTTGAGGGCATTCCAAGTGCGTGGGCCGACGCCGGAGCAACGACAGGGGAAGTAACGGGGGTCAAATCCCAGCGCGGCATCGCCCGCCTCGTGCACACCAGTATGGATGGTGAAAATAGCAAACTCAGTGCCGACGCGCCGGCCGTAGCCACCAAGGTTGCGACCCCAATCGCCAGCGGGATCCTTGGGATCGTGCGTGATGAAACCTCCAGAGGCGGCACCCGCTGCGGCTACATAGGTGAATGGATTTGCTAAATAATCTTTGGCGAAGCGGTCCCAGCGCTGCGTGCTGGTCAAAGGCGCGTAGCCGGGCTCATCGGGTGCAATGAGCCCCGTCCTTAGTACAGGAGTGCCGACGGGAGTCCGCTTTGTGTCTGAGCCTTGTGCGCTGGCGGCGGAGTTAACGCTGATCTCAAGCGCCAGTAAAGATAGAATCACACTAAGGAGCGAACCCCGCTGCCTGTGTTTCAGAAGCTGCTTCATCATGGCCACTCCAATTCTAGATGTTTGCAATACGAGGGTTGTGCACGTTTGCGACAGGTTATTGACACGTTTGCGGCACGGTTGCGGCACACCTGTGCGCCCCGGCTACTTGTGTAGCAGGAACGCCTTGAGGCTGCTGCCCTTTTCTTCCGTAAAGTCGCCTTCGCCGCGCCACAGCACATTGCCTTGGCGATCCACCAATAAAGCGTACACGTGCGATTCATCGGTGATGTGGAGTGCGTCAAGAAAAGGCTTCTGGTCGAGATAAAGCGTGATGGTGCGGTCACGCTGGCCTTGGTCGGGGATGCCGCGCTTCATGCCGTTGTTGATAAACCAGCGAGCAAAGCCGTTGAGCCGAGAAATAGTGGGCAATTCGTAATAGTGCAGCTGCGGGTCGAGGTCAGTAAAACGCTTCATCTGGTGCAGCCATGTATCTACGTTGGACTGCTGCTCGCGCTGAAAGGCGATGAGCACCAGATTGCGCTCACCTGCAAAATCACCCGGCAGGTTGACCGTCTTACCAGAAAGATTCTCTGACGTAACGCTGGGGAAGCGGGCGGCATCTGCTGCAAACGAAGTCGCTACAAGTAGTGGCAGAAGCGGGATCATCGAGGGCGAAGCCGCGAACGCGAGCAAAATTCCTTTGAACACTTTGAACACTTTGAACAAGAGGGCCCTCCTAGCCTTGAGGATAGCAGCGCATTTTGACGATGTACGTTTCTTATTGCTCGGCGGATGGGTTTGCGGGGGGAGAATTTACTCCCAACGAAACCAAAATGGCACGAATTATCGTGACACGAAAAGCGGTAGCTTGCGCGAAAGCATAATCGGCCCATGAACATTGCAAAAAATCGGGGGACGCATCCTGCGTCCCCCAAGGTGAAATTCGCGGAAGAAGTTGCCTAGCCTCCGTTGGGGCCGTTATGGCAGTCGTCGCACGTCACCTGTGTTGCGGTGGCGTAGGTCTTCTTGCCGTTCTCAATGTTAAAGGTGCGGGCAGCCGTGGTGACGGCCAGGAACGAGCCGCGGTAGTCGGCACCATGGCAGTAGGCGCAGGCGGTCTTGCCGTTGCCCTGTGCGTAGTCACCGTGGCCGCTTACCCATGATTGTGAGTTGGTGGACTACACCTGATGCGGGCCACCATTATTGGTGAATGGAACTGGGTTATGGCAAGTGGTGCATTCGGCGATCTTGCCGGTGTGGCCCTGCAGTTTGCGGCTATAAAGCTGGTCATTGGGCTGGCTGGTGGCGAACTCCGCGTGCGGTGCGCCGTGGCAGGAGGGGCATCCCAAGTTTCCGTGACCGTTGCTCTGGCGGAACAACTGGTAGGGAGCCTTGGGCACGTTGGGCTGGGTGGCGAAGCGGGTATCGGTTGCCACGCGCCATAGGCCATTCGTGTCGAAGGTAGTGGTATAGCGGGTGCTGTTCTCGTGGCACATCTGGCAAGCCGGAACGTCAAGCCAGCCAGCCCGCGTTGGATTGCCCACGGTGGTGAGGTTGCCATGACAGTTCTGGCACGTCACATTAGAGGACATGGCACCGCGGTTGCACTGCGTCTTGACGCCGGGGTGACAGAGGTAGCACGAGGTCAGCGGATCGGTCTGGTTGTCTAAGCTGATGCCGTTGGCGTAATTGATCTGCGGCCCATGCAGGGTATGCATGTCCGACGTGAGTGAGGCGATGCCGGTGACGCCCGGGGTGCCCAGAGCGTTGGTGCTGTGGCAGGAGGCGCAGAGGATGGGTGTGCCAGACAGTGCGGTCTGCTGCAGGCTGGACTGATAGACATAGCCTTGGGTCGCCAAAGCGGCGAGGTAGGGCGCGATGTTTATTTTGTCGTCATGCTTACGCAGGATGTTGTACTTGGCGTCTTTGGCGGGGTCGGGATTGTTCACCCAGCCATTCTTTGGCTTGGCGTCGTTGTCGCCGCTGCTGGAGGCATGGCAGTTGTGGCAACTGATTTCGTCACGCACCGCCATCACGATGGTGACCGCGGCCAACTGCGTGCCGGTTCAGTCCTTGGCTACGACGGACACCGTTGGGAAGGGGTTAAACGCCTGTTTGTTGTCGTAAGGAACGGTGGGGATGCCGATGGCTTCCCACCAGCCCGTAGTCTTGTTGTAGGTGAGCGGATTCGGGGTCAGGCTTTGCACTTTGTTGCCGGTTAGGCCGACGTCTTTGGCGGGGCTGGCATGGAACAGCGGCTGTGCATTAAGACCAGAAATTGGTCTTGGTAGAACTAATGGTGTTGATGGATGCGGTGGAATCCTTGATTGCCTGATAGGTGATGGTGACGCCAGAGGTGACCAGCTTCGGATCTGACACTTTGGTCATCAGTTGGGCGTGAATCGAGTTGTACGGCGGCAGAATGGAGAACACAGAATAGTCCTCGCCATCAATGCAATGCATCCCGAGTTCGGCCCATGCGGTTAGGGTGTATTGGGTGGTGGTGGCGGTGACAACCGCCGTCTTGTAGGTGGGTGGAACTGCTTTGCTGGTGGTAATGCCTGACCCGGGCGTGACCTTGTTGCTGGCCGCAAGCGAGGGATTGTGACCGGCCGTCAGCAAGACGCTGCCGAGAACCAGAACTGCCGCTGCAATGCGATACATGTGAAGCTCCCTTCCGAAGGGGTTAAACAAAAATGGCCCACCCACATGGGCGAGGCGAAAACGACAGGGGGACGAAGCGACCAACTACATGAATATATGGTGATACAGAAAGTTGCCCGATCATAGCGCACTTTGGCCGCTTTTCATCCCCTCGTCACGCACACGTGTGACGAACCTCACGCAGGGGACGCAAAGGTAGCAGTAGGAGCCGTTCGTGGTGGCTCGCATGCTAGTTGGGGCGGGCGGTTATCATACTGTGGCAGGCGTTGCTGCCGGTGTTCGCGGCCTAAACTGGCGGATAGCCCGGGTGAAGGACGCAGTTCCAAGGAGGGTATGCGAGTGCAGATTCATCGGGAACGGCTGGCCGCGCTGATGCTGCGGGAGCAGCAGAGGTTTGAGCAGGAGCATCCCCGGTCTAAGGCGCTGTTTGAGCGCGGCCAAGACTCGCTGCTGGCTGGTGTGCCCATGAACTGGATGAGGAAGTGGGCTGGCGGCTTTCCGGTGTTTGTAGCGGAAGCGCATGGGGCGCACTTTACCGATGTGGATGGCCGCGAATACGTAGATTTGTGTCTCGGCGACACGGGCGCAATGACGGGGCACTCGCCAGCGGCACCAGTGGAAGCACTGCGCGAGCAATTGGGTCGTGGCATTACTACGATGCTGCCGACGGAAGACGCGTTATGGGTGGGCGAAGATCTGCAGCGGCGATTTGGCATGAAGTATTGGCAGTTTGCGCTGACGGCGACGGACGCCAACCGATTTTCCCTTCGCCTGGCGCGCGAGATTACGCAGCGGTCGAAGGTGATGGTGTTTAACTGGTGCTATCACGGCACGGTGGATGAAAGTTTTGCCACACTTGGTGGGGATGGAACCGTGCGGGCGCGGCGCGGCAACATTGGAGCGCCAGTGGATCCGGGGATCACGACGCGCGTGGTCGAGTTCAACGACGTGGCCATGCTGGAGCGCGAGCTGGCGCATGGGGACGTAGCTTGCGTGCTGATGGAGCCCGTGATGACCAACGTCGGCATCGTGCATCCCGCGCCGGGATTCCACCTGGCGCTGCGCGAACTGACGCGCGCGCACGGCACACTGCTGATTGATGACGAGACGCATACGATCTGCGCTGGCCCCGGCGGCTACAAGCAGGTAGAAGGACTTCATCCGGACATTTTTGTACTGGGCAAGCCGATTGGCAGCGGTGTGCCGGGGGCTGTGTACGGCTTCACTGCGGAGGTTGCGGCACGCTTTATGGCGCGGCAAACGCTGGAGGATTGCGACACGGGCGGCATCGGCGGAACGCTGGCGGGCAATGCATTGTCACTGGCGGCGATGCGGGCGACGCTGGGCCACGTACTGACAGACGCCGCGTTTGCCAGGATGATTCCGATGGCTGAGCGCTGGACGGCTGGTGTGGCCGAGGCGATTGCCGACTTCGACATGCCGTGGCATGTGACGCGACTCGGCTGCCGCGCGGAGTATCTTTTTACGAAGCAGCCGCCGAAAAACGGCACTGAGGCGCATGACGCGATGGACTTTGAGCTGGAGCGATTCATGCACCTCTATACGCTGAACCGAGGGGTGCTGCTGACGCCATTCCACAACATGGCGTTGATGTGTCCGGTAACCAGCGAGGCGGATGTGGACCGGCATACCGAAGTGTTTCGCGAAGCGTTGCAGGAACTGGTGCGGTAAGGCATGATAGCCTGACTGCGAGCATGCCAAAGTTCAACTCAAAATTGGTTGCGAAATATCGCCGCTGGGGTCTTCCGCTCACGGTGACCGGATTGTGCTGCGGGTTGGTCTGGCTCATCGGCTGTGCCAAGACTGCGCCACCGGTTCCGCCGTCGCTTGAACTGGCCAAACCTGTACGCGACCTTACCGCGACTCGGCAGGGCAACCGGGTGCTGTTGCGCTTTAGCCTGACCAACCATGCGACCGACGGCGGTAGCTTCCGAGCTTGGGGGCCGGTGCGGATTTGCCGAGCTGAATTCGAGGCCAAGGCGGAACCCATGGTGAACTGCAGCACCGTGTTGGCCGCGCTGCGGGGTGAAGACCTTGGGCTGAAGGTTCACCAAAAAGAAGACCAGCAAGTAGTGGCCACGTTCGAAGACACAGTGCCTGCGGCGCGTCCGACCGGGGCTGCCGCCACTGCCGTGTACGCGGTGGAGGTGTTGAACAGCTATGGACGCAGTGCCGGACTGGGCAATCAGGTTACGGTGCCGTTGGCACCCGCGCTCGCGGCTCCAAGCGAATTCCACGCCGAGGTGGTGGCGGAAGGGGTAGCGCTGACTTGGCAGCCGGTGGCGCTAGAAGCCAGCATTGCGAACGTGAATTATGAATACCGGATTGAGCGCCGCGATGCGAAACTTGGGCAAAGTGGAAGCGGCGATGCGGCTGCGTCGTTAGCCTGCGTCGTTCCGTTGGGTACTGGCTCCCGCTGCCTAGACTATGGCACGGAGTGGGAAAAGCCAGTGGTGTATGCCATTCGCGTGGCGACGTTGCTGCCCGACCGCCAGGTGGTTATGGGTGAAGTAAGTGCGCCGATCCACATGCTGGCGCATGATATATTTCCTCCCGGTGTGCCGCAGGGAGTGCAGGCCGTGGCCTCAGGCGCAGGGCAGCAGGTGTTTGTTGATTTAACTTGGACTCCAGATACAGATGCTGACTTAACTGGCTATAACGTCTATCGTCGGGAAGATAACGGAGCGTTTACCAAGCTAAATGCTACTGTAGTTGCGCAGCCAAGTTATCGCGATGACGAAGTTACCGGGGGCAAGAAGTATTTTTATGTAATTACCGCTCTGGACGTTCGCGCCAACGAAAGCGCAAAGAGCGAAGAAGCAAGCGAAACGGTGCCGTAAGAGGCACCTTTATGCGTCGAGCAAAGGTTACAGACTAGAGACCCACTTGATGAAGGATGTAGCATGAAGTATTGCCGGTTTCAGCACAACGGAAGATCGAGGTACGGGCTGGTGGAGCGCGTTGCCGGACGGGATACGATTACGCAGATACTGCTCGCCGCGCCAGAGGAATTTCCGCGCACGAACCGAACGGACGATGTAACAGTGTACGAAGTGCCAATGGAGCGCATTGCTCCACTGCCTTTGGATGAAGCGAAGTTACTGCCGCCAGTAAAGCCCAGTAAGATAGTGTGTGTAGGACGCAACTATCTGGCCCATATCAAGGAACTGAACCATGACGTGCCTAAGACTCCGCTCATATTCTTCAAGCCGCCGTCGTCGCTAATTGGGCATGATGATGTAATCTTTCGGCCACGCATCTCGCAGCGTGTGGATTTTGAAGGCGAACTGGCACTTGTAGTCGGCAAGCGCTGCAAACACCTAAAGCCGGGGCAGGTAGTGTGGCCCTATATTTTGGGTTGGACGATTGTGAACGACGTAACTGCCCGCGACTTACAAGAACCGGAAAAGCAATGGACGCGAGCCAAAGGGTTTGACACCTTTTGTCCAGTGGGGCCTGTGGTGGTGGCCCGGGATGAGGTGGACCCGTGGGTCGGCGTGACCGTAGAGACGCGCGTCAATGGAGTCGTCAAGCAGCACGGCACTACGGAAGATTTTCTATTCTCCATTGAAGATATTCTTGTTTGGATTACGCAGGCTATGACGTTAGAGCCGGGCGACCTAATTGCCACAGGCACTCCCGAGGGTGTGGGCCCGCTGCTGGCTGGCGATGTGGTTGAGGTGGAAGTAAGTGGTATTGGCACACTGCGCAACCGGGTGGAAGACGAAGTGATTCCGGCTGGGGGCGAGCAAGCCGGGGGCGAGCAAGCCGGGGACGAGTAAGCTGGGGGCGAGTAAGCTTGGGACGAGTAAAGTAAACCTATGGATCTACTGAAGCTTTACGAATTCGCGCTAGGCATGGTGGTGTTGGGCGTTGCTGCTGTTGCTCTGTTCCGCCGCAAGCGGCAGGCAGTAGAAGATCTGGAACGCGAGCGCCGCGACTTTTTGGAAGAAGTCGGACGTATTATTGATGGCATCGTGCTGGATGTGCAGGAAGTAGAGATTGATGGCCGCGAGGCGCAGATGGTGATCTTCCAGTACGAAGTAAGTGGGGTGAACTATGAGGCTTCGCAGGATGTTACGATGCTGCGTCCGTGGATCAACTTACAAAGCTGCCGGACTGGACTGCATGCTTCGGTGAAGTATGATCCGCTGAACCCTGGGAATTCGTTGCTCATCACCGAGAAGTGGAATGGCCTTGGTGCGGACGCTGGGTATGCGATGCCGCGGTAGAAGTGGCGGCTGGGTCGAGACCCGCCCAAGCGTAGCTTGGACGGGGCACCCAAGGGTTGGCGCCTAAGTGGCGATGGGTGTAAGTTGTTCTTTTTCTTCCACAGTAAAGAGCCGGGAGCGCGTTAGAAAGCGCAGGCCAGTGGGGCGTTCGAGCGAGAACATGCCGCCGTTGCCGGGGATGGCGTCAATGGTCAGGTGCGTGTGCTGCCAGTACTCAAACTGCGGGCGCGACATGTAGAACGGCACTCCGCCGATCTCGCCCAATAGGACATCGGAATCGCCCACGAAAAATTCATTGCGGGGAAAGCACATGGGTGCCGAGCCGTCGCAGCATCCGCCGGACTGGTGGAAGAGCAGGTCTCCGTGCTGCGCACGCAGGTCGGCGATGAGGGCGAGAGCAGCGGG
Organism: Acidobacteriaceae bacterium; assembly: GCA_025356095.1. Lineage (GTDB taxonomy): Bacteria > Acidobacteriota > Terriglobia > Terriglobales > Acidobacteriaceae > JANXUR01. The sequence goes on from JANXUR010000011.1 coordinate 10,748, forward strand.
GGTGGCGGCGACACGGGTCATGAGTTCGGTTTCGGGTTTCAGGTGTGGAACCTTGTACGGCTTCGAGATCCACGGCTTGGTAGGGGTCCTTCGACTTCGTGAGGCAGTCGCGCCTTGCGCGATTGCCTCACTCCGCTCAGGATGACACCCGTTTTAGGCGGCATTGTTTACGGCGCGGCTGAAGCCGCGCCCTTTCAAAGCCGCGCTCCTTCAAATCCGTTCGCTCAGTTCTAGAAGAAGCCGAGCTTATCGGGGCTGTAACTTACAAGCATATTCTTGGTCTGCTGATAGTGGTCGAGCATCATCTTATGGTTTTCGCGACCAATGCCAGACTGCTTGTAGCCTCCAAAGGCGGCGTGGGCCGGGTATAAGTGGTAGCAGTTGGTCCATACGCGGCCTGCTTTAATGCCGCGGCCCATGCGGAAGCAGATGTTGGCGTCGCGGCTCCAGACGCCCGCGCCGAGGCCGTAGAGCGTGTCGTTGGCGATTTCGAGAGCTTCGGCTTCATCCTTAAAGGTGGTCACCGAAACCACAGGGCCAAAGATTTCTTCCTGAAAGATGCGCATCTTGTTATGGCCCTTGAAGACGGTGGGCTTGATGTAGTAACCCTCGGCTAAGTCGCCGGGCTGCATATTGCGTTCGCCGCCGATGAGGCACTCGGCACCTTCCTGCTTGCCTAAGTCGAGATAGGAGAGGATTTTTTCCAACTGCTCCGAGGAAGCTTGCGCACCGATCATGGTGCTGGGGTCGAGCGGGTGGCCCTGCTTTACGGCGGCCACGCGCTGCAGCGCGCGTTCCATGAAGTTGTCATAGATGCTCTCTTGAATCAGCGCGCGCGAGGGGCAGGTGCAGACTTCGCCCTGATTGAGCGCGAACATGGTGAAGCCTTCGAGAGCTTTGTCGAAGAAGGCATCGTCGGCAGCCATCACATCCTCAAAGAAGATATTGGGGCTTTTGCCGCCGAGCTCTAGTGTCACCGGGATCAGGTTCTGGCTGGCGTACTGCATGATGAGGCGACCGGTGGTGGTTTCTCCGGTGAAAGCGACTTTGGCGACGCGCGGGCTGCTGGCAAGGGGCTTGCCGGCCTCAAGGCCGAATCCGTTCACAACGTTGAGCACGCCGGGCGGCAGCAGGTGGCCGATCAGCTCCATTAGAACGAGGATGGAGGCCGGGGTCTGCTCGGCGGGTTTGAGCACGACGCAGTTGCCGGCGGCGAGCGCGGGCGCCAGCTTCCACACCGCCATCAGGATGGGAAAGTTCCACGGGATGATTTGTGCGACAACGCCGAGTGGCTCCTTGAAGTGGTAGGCGTAGGTGGTGTGGTCAATCTCACTGATGCCACCTTCTTCGGCGCGGATGCAGCCAGCGAAATAGCGGAAGTGGTCAATGGCCAGCGGCATATCGGCGGCCATGGATTCGCGGATGGGTTTGCCGTTGTCAATGGTTTCGGCGACGGCGAGCAGTTGCAGATTCTGCTCCATGGTGTCGGCGATTTTGTTGAGGATGACGGCGCGTTCGGCGGGCGAGGTGCGGCCCCAACCTGCGTTAAAGGCGGCGTGGGCGGCGTCGAGTGCAAAGTTGACGTCGGCGGCGTTCGAGCGCGGAATCTGGCAGAAGGGCTTGCCGGTGATAGGCGAGACGTTGTCAAAGTACAGGCCGCTAAGCGGCTCGACCCACTGTCCGTTCAGGTAGTTGCCGTATTTGGCCTTATAGGGGTTGCTAATGCCGAAGGGTGAAAGCAGCGTTGCGAGATCGGACATGGGTTGCCTCGTGTGTGCGGGATGAACCGCGCAGAGATGAGTTTTTACGACAGATTTTGTGACGGGAGAAGGGTAGTCCTGAGGGGCGGGGGTTGGCAAGGGATGGGGGGGCTAGCTTGTGCTATGATTGTGTACACAGGGAGTACACACGATGAACACAACCAAGGTTGGCATCCGGGAGTTTCGGGAGAACCTCTCCAGCTATCTGGAGGCGGAAAAGCCGGTAGCGATCACGCGGCACGGCATGACGATTGGGGTGTACGTACCGGCCAAGCCTCGCGCCAGCCGCGAGCAGCTCGAAGCACTGCGCATCGCCGGGGAGAAGATGGATGCTGCGATACGGGCCGCTGGCCTCAGCGAGGATGAGCTGGTGGCTGAGTTCGAGCAGTTGCGCAAGGCAGATCGCGCGAAGCGGCCTGCCAGCCGATGATTGTGCTGGATGCGAACATCCTGATTCGCGCGGTGCTGGGGGCTCGCGTGCGTCGGCTTATCCAAACTTACGGTGACAGCGTCCTGCTCGTGTCGCCGCACACAGCAATTGGGGAGATGGATCGGCACCTGCCAGGCTTGGCGGACAGGAGGCACTTGGATGCCGCAGTGGCGGCTGAAATCCGTTCCAAGGTTATCGCCGCGGTTGAAATTGTGCTCTCTGCGACGTATGCACCCTTCGAAGCTGCGGCTCGGCAGCGCCCTGAACGCCGAGATGAGGATGACTGGCCCATCCTGGCAACCGCTCTCGCGTTGGGGTGTCCGATTTGGACTGAGGATTTGGACTTCTTTGGCTGCGGCGTGGCGACGTGGACCAGCGATCGAGTGGAACTGTATCTGAAGGCCACGACGGAGAACTAAAGCGCGGTTCTCCGCTTGTTCTGTATCTCAATGTACACATTCACCAGTGACACTGCCGCCGGGGTTACGCCGGGGATGTGCATGGCTTGGGCTAGCGTCGCGGGGCGGACGCGGTCGAGTTTTTCCACCATTTCGCGGGACAGGCCGGGGATGTCGCGGTAGGTGAACCAGGCGGGGATGGGGCGCTGCTCGGCCTGCTTGAGCCGCTCGATGGAGCGCTGCTGCTGCAGCAGGTATCCGGCGTACTTGACCTCGGTTTCCACGGTCTTCAGGTCCACGCGTGAGGGCGGGTCAACACCCGGGCCGGAGAATAGCTCGGGCGCGAGGCGGGCGAGCAGCGGGGCGACGTGCTCGATGGTGACCTCCGGGCGTCGGAGGAGTTGCGCGAGAGGCTGGCCGAGAGCGCTTGCCAGTTGCCGGTTGCCAGTTGCCAGAGTATCGGAGCTGCGCTCCGGGGGGCAGACGGGGGCGTCTGCCCCCACATGGGCCGTGACTGAGGGGGGGTCGCTCGGGATCGAGGCAGGAGCTACACGGGCCCCAAGTTCCTCCGCCATCTCACCGTTGAGCTTTGTGTTCTCCAGCAGGCGCTGCAACGCGGCGAGCCGCAGCTGCTTGGCTTGGAAGTCAGCCCAAGCGTCGTCGCTGATGAGGCCGACGCGGCGGCCGTGCGGAGTGAGTCGGCGGTCGGCGTTATCAATCCGCAGATGCAGACGGAACTCGGCGCGGCTGGTGAACATGCGGTAAGGCTCTTCGGTGCCTTTGCTAATCAGGTCGTCAATCAGAATGGCGGTATAGGCTTCGGTGCGGTCGAGCACGAGCGGCGATTCGCCTTTGACGGCGAGGGCGGCGTTGATGCCAGCCATCAGGCCTTGGCAGGCGGCTTCTTCATAGCCGCTGGTGCCGTTGATCTGGCCCGCGAGGTAGAGACCGGCGATCTGCTTGACCTCGAGAGTGCGGCTCAGCTCGGTGGGGTCAATGGCGTCGTACTCAATGGCGTAGCCGGGGCGCAGCATCTCGGCGGTTTCCAGGCCGGGGATGGACTTGAGCACGGCGAGCTGCACGTCCACGGGCATGGAAGTGCTGAGGCCGTTGACGTAGATTTCGTGAGTGTGCAGGCCTTCGGGTTCCAGAAAGAGCTGATGCTGGGTCTTGTCGGGAAACTTGACGACTTTATCTTCGATGCTGGGGCAGTAGCGGGGGCCGATGCCTTCGATTTGGCCGCTGTACATGGGCGAGCGGTGGACGTTTTCGCGCAGGATGCGATGAGTCTCTTCCGTGGTGAAGGCGATATAGCAGGCCACCTGGGTGGAGTGGTGCGTCACCTTCCGGGTGCGAAAGCTGAACGGAGTTGGTTCAAGGTCACCGGGCTGGGCTTCAAAACGCGTCCAGTCTATAGTTCGGCCATCGAGGCGGGGGGGCGTACCGGTCTTAAGACGGCAGCCGCGCAGACCAAGCTGCTTCAGGGCTTCGCCCAGCATCACGGAGGCAGGCTCGCCAGAGCGACCTGCGGGCAATTGCTCTTCGCCAATGTGAATCAGGCCGTTGAGGAAGGTGCCGGTGGTAATGATGACGGCGGAGGCTCCGATGCGGCGGCCATCGCGGAGCAGGATGCCATTGGCGCGGCGGCGGGGCGCTTCCGCAAGTAGTCCATCGGGGGCTAAAGCCCCTGAACCTTCCGCGCCCGCAGCGGCGCGGCTGAAGCCGCGCCCTTTCAAAGCGGCGTCAGGGGGGGCAAGTTCTTCCAAGATGACTTTGGCGACTTCGGCCTGCTTGATCTTTAAGTTTGGCTGGGCATCGAGAAGCTCGCGCATTTTTACGCGGTAGGCGTGCTTGTCACACTGGGCGCGGGGAGACCAGACGGCGGGACCGCGGGAGGTGTTCAGCAGGCGGAACTGGATGCCAACGGCGTCGGTGACTTCCGCCATAATGCCGCCGAGGGCGTCAACTTCGCGCACCAGGTGGCCCTTGGCGATGCCGCCGATGGCGGGGTTGCAGGACATCTGCGCGATCAGGTCTACGTTGAGCGTGAACAGGGCGGTCTTCAGGCCCATGCGCGCGCAAGCGACGGCAGCTTCGCAGCCCGCGTGGCCGCCGCCGACGATCACGGCGTCAAAGTGTTCGGTGAAATTTGCTGCGGAAGACAATTGATAGAATCCTTAGAACTGACAGTTTAGCAGCGGGGCAGGTGTGCGCCCGTTGCCGGGGTGGCCGGATGCCGCTGCGATCGTGACTGCTAGAGGCAAAAAAGAAGAGGAGACCTGCCGATGAATTACCGCCCGCTGGGCCGCACCGGGTTTAACGTCAGCGACATTGCGCACGGCTTGTGGGGCATGGGCGGCTGGAGCGGCTCAGACGACGAGCAATCGCTCGCCGCTTTGCAGCTTGCCGTGGATCTGGGTTGTAACTTCTTCGATTCAGCGTGGGCGTATGGCGAAGGCAAGAGCGACGCGCTGCTCGGCCAGATCATTGCCCGCAATCCGTCAAAGCGGCTTTACGCTGCCAGCAAGGTTCCCCCGAAGAATCGCAAGTGGCCGGCATCGCCTGCCGACCATCTGCGCGATGTCTTTCCCACCGACCACTGCGTGGAGTACGCGAAAAAAATCCGCGAGAAGCTTGGCGTGGAAACCATTGACCTGCTGCAGTTGCATGTGTGGTCTGACGCGTGGGCGGGCGAGCCGGAGTTCCGCGAGACGGTGCAACGGCTGAAGGAAGAAAAGCTGATTGCCGCCTTTGGGTTGAGCTTGAACCGCTGGGAGCCGGAAAACGGAATCGCCGCGCTGCGCACCGGTCTGGTGGATGCAGTGCAGGTGATTTACAACATTTTCGATCAGTCGCCAGAGGACGCGCTCTTTCCCGTGTGTGAGGAGCTGAACATCGGTGTGATTGCCCGGGTGCCCCTGGACGAAGGCAGTCTTGGCGGCAAGATGACGCTGGAAACACGCTTCCCGGAGAGCGACTGGCGATCAAAGTATTTTGGCACGGAGAATCTGCACGCAACCATTCCTCGCATCGAAGGGCTGAAGGTGCTGGTGCCGGAGGGCATGGATTTGCCTGAGGTGGCGCTGCGGTTCATTCTCTCCAGCCCGGTGGTAAGCACGACGATCATTGGGATGAGGTCGCTCGCCCATGTGCAGCGCAATATCGCTGCCAGCGACGCGGGGGCGCTGCCTGCCGAGTTGGTGCAGGCCCTGAAGCCGCACCGATGGGATCGCAAGAAGAAGCCGTGGTCGGACTAAGCGAGCGATGTCTAAAGCACCCATAACCCGTCCCAATTTTTCTTTCACCGTTGAGGCTACTTCCGGCCCGGCGCGGGCGGGGCGGATGGTCACGCCCCACGGCGTCGTCGAGACGCCTGTGTTCATGCCAGTGGGGACGCTTGCTTCGGTAAAAGGGGTTTCGCAGGACCTGCTGGAAGAGCTTGGTGCGGGGATCATCCTGAGCAACACCTACCACCTGTATTTGCGGCCGGGGGTGGAACAAGTCCGCAAGCTGGGTGGGCTGCACAGGTTTATGAGCTGGGAGCGGGCGATTCTCACCGACTCGGGCGGATTTCAGGTGTTCAGTTTGAGTGCAATGCGGAAGCTGACGGAACAGGGCGTGGAGTTCCGGTCACATCTGGACGGTTCGAAGAAGTTCTTGGGTCCAGAGGAGGCGATGGGGGCGCAAATCGGGCTGGGCGCAGACATCATTATGGCGTTTGATGAGTGTACGGAGTACCCGGCCGACCGCAGCCGGGTGAAGGATTCGATGGAGTTAACACTGCGCTGGGCGCGCCGCAGCAAAGAATATTTTGAGGCGCACAAAGGCGAAGTGCCGTGGAATGCTGCGACTGGGGCGTCCGCTTCCGATGCTGGGCGAGATGGCTTGGGGGCGCGAACCCAACGGGAAGGGGGCAAGGCCGATGGGGGCTGCCATCAGGCGCTGTTCGGTATTGTGCAGGGCGGAATGGAGCTTGATTTACGGCGCGAGTCGGCGGAGCGAACCATCGAGATCGGCTTTCCCGGCTACGCGATGGGAGGCTTCAGTGTGGGGGAGCCGCGTGAGCTGTCGCGAGACGTAATTGCGGCAACCCTGCAACACCTGCCTGCCGATAAACCCCGCTATTTGATGGGGGTAGGGACGCCGGAGGAGATCGTCGCCTATGCGCGGATGGGGGTGGACATGATGGATTGCGTGCTGCCCACGCGGGCGGCACGGCATGGCTTGCTGTTCACTTCAGAGGGGCGAATCAATATCAAAGGTGCGCGCTATGCCGGGGAGGATGGTCCGCTGGACCCGAAATGCGGCTGCAAGGTTTGCGCACGATACTCGCGTGCGTACCTGCGGCACCTGTATGTAGCGAATGAGGTGCTGGCCACTGTGCTGAATACCGTGCACAATCTTGCCTATTACCTTGACACCATGCGGGCGGTGCGTCATGCTATTCGACTTGGGGCCTAAGAGGAATTTTGTCTCATGCACTTTTCTCAGTTAGAGTGGTAGAGGCTTCCCCGCCATAGATTCTGAAGAGTTGTAAGGAAGTGGTTCGTCGCGCCCGGCTAATCCGGCAAATTGCTCAAGGGACTTGCTCCCGCGAAAGTACCTCTCGGTACCGATTGCAAGGTATCGGTGGCTGGGGCTGGAATGGGCGCGTGGATAGGGCACGGCGGTTGGCGGCTTGCGGGCAGGTTTACGATACGGGCGGGTGAAGATTCGCAAGAACGGGTTCCGCGTGGGCGGCCCGGCAGAAAATAGGGGTTCATGCAATCATTGTTTGCGCTATGGTTTATGTTTTCGCTGATTCAGGCGGGTGGAAGCAGTTTGGTCATGCTGCTGCCCATGGTCGCCATCTTCGGAATTTTTTATTTTCTTCTGATTCTGCCGCAGCAGCGTCGCCAGAAGAAATGGCAGGCGATGCTGAGCGAGTTGAAGACGGGCGACCGTGTGGTTACCAGCGGCGGTCTACGGGGCACGGTTACCAACCTGAAGGACGACGCGGTGGTGCTGAAAGTGGCACCGGATGGGCTGAAGATTGAAGTGATGCGCAGCGCGGTGCTTTCGGTAGAAGCGCCGGATGCCGGCAAGTCGTAGTTTGTGACACAAGCTTTGGCACGGTGAGTTTGCAACAGAAATTTTAAGATTGGCACTTCTTGAGTGATTTTTTCGCGATGAAGAAACAAGGCTGGAAGCTGATATTGATTCTCGGGTTGCTGGCGATTTTTACAGCCGGCATTTTTGTGGGCGCTCCCGATAGCTGGGATCGCAGCGTGGCTGCTATGAAGAGCGGCGGCTGGCTCGCTGGCGTGCAGCAGAACATCCACTTGGGGCTCGACTTGCGCGGCGGCACACACCTGATTTTGCAGGTGGTAGTGAACGATGCGGTGAATGCCGAAACCGATCAGGCCGTCGAACGCCTGAAAGGCGAGCTTTCCAAGAAAAACATCGCCTACGCCGACATTCAGAAGCCCGATCCGGCGAACCATCCTGAGCAGGTGCTGCTCAAGGGTGTGCCTCCGGAGGCGACGAGTGACGTCCGGCAAATCGTCAGCGACCGGCTGCCCGAGTACGACTTAGCTTCTGGCGCGGAAAATAGCTGGACTGTGACCATGAAATCGGCGGCTGAGAACGCGCTGAAAGATCAGGCGGTTACGCAGGCGATTGAAACCATCCGCAACCGGATTGACGGCCTCGGCGTGAGTGAGCCGGTGATTCAGCAGCATGGTCTGGGCGAGTACCAGATTCTGGTGCAGTTGCCCGGCGTGGATGACCCGGCCCGAGTGAAAGACATCATGCAGTCTACCGCCCTGCTGGAAATCAAGCAGGCTATGGCGGGGGGGCCGTATCCGAGTGAAGCAGCAGCGCTTGCTGGCTCTAACGGTGTGCTGCCTCCAGACCAGATTCTGCTAAAAGGCAAGAGTGCGGCAGCCGCGACGAGTGGCACGGCGGATTCCGCAGACCAGTTTTATCTTGTCTCTCGCGCTTCGGCGATTACGGGGCGAGACATGCGCGCCCAGGGCGCTTCGGTGACTCAGGACGAGCAGGGCCGTCCGGCTGTGAGTTTTGCGCTGACGGCGGAAGGTGGGCAGAAGTTCGGCAACTTTACCGGTTCGCATGTGAATGAATTGCTCGCGGTCGTCCTCGATAACAAGGTGATGGAAGTCGCGACGATTCAAGAGCAGATTCGTGACAGTGGCCGCATCACGGGCCGGTTCACGCCGCAAGCGGCGAAAGACCTGACCCTGATTCTGAATTCGGGCTCGCTACCCGCGACCATCCGCTATTTGGAAGAGCGCACGGTTGGCCCATCGCTGGGTGCAGATTCGATTAAGGCCGGTGTACAGGCTGCGATTATCGGGATGCTGGCGGTGATGATCTTCATGCTGGTGTACTATCGCGGGGCTGGCATTAACGCCGATTTGGCGCTGTTTCTGAACTTGGTGATCTTGTTGGGCTTTCTGGGCTTTACCGGCGCAACCTTGACCCTGCCGGGCATCGCAGGCGTCATTCTGACGATTGGTATGGGTGTGGATTCGAATGTGCTGATCTTCGAGCGCATCCGCGAAGAGTTGCGGGCGGGCAAGACGGCGGCCGCGGCAGTGGAGCAAGGCTTTGGGCACGCTTGGTTGACGATCGTGGATACCCACGTCACGACAATTGTTTCTGCGGCCATCTTGTTTGTCTTTGGCACGGGTCCGGTTCGCGGGTTCGCGGTCACGCTGGCATTCGGTCTGGCGGCGAACTTGTTTACGGCTGTCTTCGTCTCACGCACCATCTTCAACTGGCTGCTGAGCCGGAAGAAGCCGGGCGAGGCGCTGAGCATTTAGTTTTGCCGTGCGCAGATTTCGTAGTGCGATACCGGGTGAGCTTTTTAGCAACAATTTCGCATTTTTGACTCGAGGATTCGGCTGGTGGAATTTTTTCGCGACACAAAGATTGATTGGTTGGGCTGGAAGTGGTATTTTCTTGCCTTTTCGCTGGTATTCTCCGTGGCCGGTGTCTTGTCTATGTTGTTCTGGCATGGCATTCCATTGGGTGTGGACTTCAAGGGCGGCACGCTCGTCTATGTGAAGTTCAACCACGCACCGGATGACAATGGAATTCGGGCTGCGATGGATCGCGCCGGGCTGCACAACGCGCGGATTCAGCGCTATGGTGCGCCGCAAAACAACGAAGTGCTGGTGCAGTTGGAGCAGAAAGAAACCAGTGAGTCGGCACTGGATCAGGGCAAGGCGCAGATTATTCAGGCCTTGGGCTCGGCCAACGCCGCGACTGGGGGCAAGCCTGACCTGAATAACGCCAGTCGCCTGACGCTGACGAATTTTTTGTTAGAAAAAGATGCCTCGCGGGCTGGAACGGATGCCAATACGCGGTACACTGCCGAAGCCAATGCGATCGCAGATTTTCGCGACAAGGTGAAGGGCGGAGTGCTCGGTTCGATTGACGACTTGAGCAGCGTAGTGAAGCCCGAGACACTGGCGGCGCTGAAGGATGGGTTTTCGCTTTCAGACTACGGCGTCCGCAATGTGGACATCGTGGGGCCACAGGTAGGCAAGCAGTTGCAGGGGCAGGCTGTGCGGGCCGTCCTGTACTCTTTGGCCGGAATGCTGGTATACCTTTGGTTTCGCTTTGAATTGATTTATGGTGTGGCGGCGGTGGTGGCGGTATTCCACGACACGCTGATTACGGTCGGTGCGTTCTCACTGGCGAATGTGGATATTTCGCTGACCGTGGTGGCGGCGATTTTGACGCTGGTCGGTTATTCGATGAACGACACCATCGTGGTATTCGACCGGATTCGAGAAAACGTGCGGTTGTTGCGCAAGGACTCGCTGGCGGACATCGTGAACCGAAGCATCAACCAGACACTGAGCCGGACGATTCTGACTTCTGGTTTGACGTTCCTGACGGTATTGGCGCTGTTTGTTTTCGGCGGAGAAGTGTTGCACAGCTTTTCGTTTGCACTGGTGATTGGAATTCTGATTGGAACGTACTCCTCGATTGCAGTAGCGGCACCGATGCTGGTGGCGTATCAGGAATGGCGGTCTGGAAAAACGGGTCGGCTAGCAACGGTTCCGGCACTGAAGCGGTAGCGGAAAGTCGGGGCTTTAACGATTTTTGCAGCGAAAGTTTGACAGGCGGCGGGGGGCGCATAGTAACCTACCGACCGGTCGTTAATCGCTGAATAATTCGGCGCCAAAACGGGAACATGGTTTACCGTAGTGGTGTCTATGCAAGGGAAGTTCAGGGATTTAGTGGAGACTCCCAATGTTTGAAGATAGCATTCTGCAGTCCAAGAATAAGCAAGGCAGATCGATGATGGTGTCGTTTCTGCTTCAAATTTTCGTCGTGGCTGTGTTGATCTTGATTCCCTTGATCTACACGGAAGCGCTGCCCAAGGGGTCATTGACGACCCTGCTGGTGGCACCACCGCCACCGCCACCGCCACCACCGCCGCCAGCAGCTGTGCCGGTGAAGGTGATTCACGTGGTCAGCGAGATCCAGAACAACCAGCTGCGCATGCCCACCAAGATTCCCCAAAAGATCCAGATGGTGAAGGAAGATACGGCTCCTGCCGAAGCGCCGGATAGCGGCGTGATCGGTGGCGTGGGAGGTGCAGGAGGTGCCGTGGGTGGCATCATCGGCGGCATTATCAGCTCCACGCCTATGGCGACGGTAAGGGCTGCGGCACCGCAGCGCGTCCGCGTGTCATCCGGTGTGGCGCAAGGCCAGTTGCTTAGCAAGACTCAGCCCGCATATCCGCCGCTGGCACGGCAAGCCCGCATTCAGGGTTCAGTGCTGCTCTCGGCGATTATCGGCAAAGATGGCACAATTCAGAACCTGAAGGTACTCAGCGGACACCCCATGCTGACGCAGTCGGCGTTGGACGCAGTGAAGCAGTGGCGCTACAAGCCTTATCTGCTGAACGGCGAACCGGTGGAAGTGGAGACGCAGGTTCAGGTGAACTTTACGCTGGCTGGCGGTTAACCCCGCAGGTTGGCAGTCCCCGTCACGGCCTCAGCGGTAAGGCTAGTGGCGGGTAGCAGAAGCCGCGTGGAGCAGGCCTCGCCTGAGCCACCGGAGGCAATAAACCAGCAGCACCGCACCAGAGCTTGATTCGTTCTGAGGAGGAAAAGAAGAAGTCATGTTTGCAGCCAACCTAGCAATTGCCTTCAAGATTCACGCCCTTACCGCCGCCGCCCTGCTGCTCCAAGAGAGCTCATCGGCTGGCAACTTCTCTGACCCGATTTCTTTGTGGAGCGCGATGGGCAACATCGCGAAAGTCGTGGTCATCATCCTTTTCATTATGTCCGGCTGGTCCATTGCGGTCATGATTGATCGTTTGATCGCGTACAACAAGGCACGCAGCCAGTCGCGGGCATTTGCTCCGGCCGTTGCGGGCGCCCTCAAGAACGGCAATATGGATGAAGCCGTGAAGATTGCCGAGCGTCACAAGGCCAGCCATTTGGCCAAAGTGGTGCAGGCCGGGCTGATGGAATTCAAGTCGCATGATGTTTCCAGCGACATTCCGGGCGACCAGATTGAAGCCTCCAAGCGCGCACTGGAGCGCACCGAAGCCATTGTTCACGCCGAGATGAAGAGCGGTTTGAGCGCACTGGCGACGATTGGTTCGACGGCACCGTTCGTCGGACTGTTCGGCACCGTGGTCGGCATTTTGAACGCGTTCCAAGGCATCGCCAGCAACAAGGTGACCGGTCTGGGCGCAGTCGCCGGCGGTATTTCGGAAGCGCTGGTTACGACGGCTATCGGCCTCGTCGTCGCCATCCCCGCAGTTATGATGTTCAACTACTTGACCAGCCGCATGGAAGCATTTGACGTGGAAATGGACAACTCATCGAGCGAGCTTCTGGACTACTTTTTGAAGCGCCGTTCTTTGCGCAAGTAGTTCGCAGGTAGCTGGTAGCCGGTTGGGGCGCAAGCCGCTGGCCGTGCAAGCAGTGGGTCTTGATCGCGAATGCAGCGTAAGGCAGGTTGGCAGTTCCTGGGGTGGTGGCGCAAGCCGCACACCCCGGGAACCCTGCGAACACAGCCCTGCAGCTGCGGGAGAAGTCAACAATGTCACTACAGGTTCGCAACGAAGGCGCCAACGTCCAGTCGACCATTAATGTGACGCCGATGGTAGACGTGATGCTGGTGCTGCTGATTATCTTCATGGTGGTAACGCCGATGTTGCAGAAGGGCGCTGCCGTGGATCTAGCAAAGGTCAACAACCCTGCCGCGATGCCCGACGCCGACAAAGAAGATGCCCTGCTGGTCGCAGTGATGCGCGATGGCAAGCTCTTTTTTGGCAAAGACCAGATTCAGCCTGAAGCCCTGACCCAAAAGGTGAAGGACAAGCTGGCTGGAGGCAAAGCGGGACAGATTGTTTACGTGAAGGCCGATAAACGCGCTAAGTATGGCGTAGTCGCCGATGCGGTGGACAACATTCGCGCTGCTGGTGTGGATCAAATTGGCCTGCTGACTGACAAGAAACAGGTACCCGGCGCGCCGAAATAAGGTTCGTACGGTCAACGCTCCATAGCGAAATTTTTTGAGGTGACCTTATGGGTATGGCAATTGGTGGTAAAGGCGGTCAAACTTCGGAAATGAACGTCACTCCTTTGATTGACGTTCTGCTGGTGCTGCTTATCATCTTCATGGTGATTACGCCCCTGACGCCGAAGGGCTTGGATGCTCTGGTGCCGCAGCCGCCGAAGAATCCGCAGACCGAACAGCCCAACGACCGCACCGTGGTGGTGCAGGTTCTGGGCAACGGCAGTTCGGCTTCGACGATCAAGATCAATCAGGATGACGTGACCTTGGATACGCTGGAAGGGCGTCTGACCGACATTTTCAAACTGCGTGCGGAAAAGATCATGTTCGTGCGCGCCGATCAGGATATTCCCTTTGAGCAAGTGGCAGAAGTGATTGATATTGCCCACTCAGCGGGTGTGGACAAAGTTGGCTTGGTAACCAAGAATATCGAAGCCGGGCATTAGAACGCTAGAGCGTAGGCTGCAACGCCAGCCCGATTTGGGCAGGCAGTGGCGACGGTAAGAGCGGCAGATTACCTGAACGTTCCGCGCAAGCGGTTCCGGTGACTGCCCACAACTTGACTGGGAGATGACGAACGCGATGAAGCGAAGCGTACAGGTTCTTGCGCTGGTTGCCCTTACCGCCGCGCTATTGGCGGCAACGGGCTGCAATAAACTACGGGCCCGTGACCAACTGAACAAGGGCGTTCAGGCGTTCAAGGCGCAGAAGTATGAGGATGCGGTCAACCGCTTCCAGTCGGCCATTGAGCTTGACCCCTCTTTGACCAACGCCCGCCTCTATTTGGCGACCGCATTGGCACAGCAGTTTGTGCCGGGTGCCGATTCGCCGGAAAACACCAAGTTTGGCAGTCAAGCCATTGACGAGTTCAAGAAGGTGCTGGACGGCGACCCTAAAAATATCCCGGCAGTAAAGGGTATTGCGTCGCTGTACTTTAACCTTAAGAATTTTGACGAGGCCAAGAAGTTCCATCGGCAGGCGACCGACCTTGACCCCAACGATCCTGAAGCCTATTACTCGATCGCGGTGATTGACTGGACGCAGACTTACAAGCCCCGCATGGAACTGAAGAAGAAGCTGAATCAGGATGCCAAAGATCCCATCAAGGACAAGAAGGCCTGTCAGCAACTGAAGGCAGTCAGTGGTCCGCTGGTAGATGAAGGTATTGACGCGATTGACAAGGCGCTGAAGATTCGTCCTGACTACGACGATGCCATGGCGTACATGAACCTGCTGTATCGCGAACGTGCGGATCTACAGTGTGATGACGCTGAAGCCCGCAAGGCAGACCAGACGACCGCCGACGACTGGGTAGACAAGACTCTGGCGACCAAGAAGGCCAAGGCCGAGAAGCAGCAAGGTCCGGGCGGCATCGTGATGGATAACAGCGGCAACCTGAAGTAGAGGCTGCCACCGGCAAGTGAAAAAGGAGCCACTCCCGCAGGGGGTGGCTCTTTCTGTTGCGGTGCGCGATGACTGGTGGACTTGTGGCATGGCTGTTGGCTGGCGGGGCGCACTAAGTGTCGGTGCTGCGCCAATGCCACGCCGATGCCACGCCGATGCCACGCCGGTGCGTGGAGGTGCCTGGCGCCGTACCAGCGTGCCATCCGGCAGAGTACCATGAGGAGTGACACGGGAGACGACTGTGGAACCGCTATTCCGGAAGATTCTGATTGCTAATCGAGGCGAGATCGCCGTGCGCGTGCTTCGCGCCTGCCGCGAGATGGATATTCCTTCTGTCGCGGTTTACTCCGACGTAGATCGCAAGGCTCTGCACGTGCGCAAGGCTGACGAAGCCTACCCAATTGGCCCTGCGGCGGCAAGTGAATCGTACCTGCGCATGGACAAGATTTTGGACGTGGCGAAACGTTGCGGCGCGGATGCCATTCATCCGGGCTACGGATTTTTATCAGAGAACGCCGGATTCGCGCGGGCATGCGCTCAGGCAGGCATCAAGTTCATCGGCCCCACCGCAGAAGCAATGGAGAAGATGGGATCGAAGACTCGAGCGCGGCAGTATATGAAGGCTGCGGGTGTGCCGTTTGTGCCGGGAACAGACCGGGGCCTTACCTCAGTTGCCGAAGCCAAGGAAGTGGCGGCGCGCGTAGGCTACCCGGTGATGTTGAAAGCAGCAGCGGGTGGTGGTGGTAAAGGCATGAGACTCGTACATCACGAAGCGGATCTGGAGTCGGCTCTGCTGAGCGCGCAAAGTGAAGCGCAACGCTCGTTTGGGGATAGCGAAGTTTATATTGAGAAGGGGATTGTGAATCCCCGCCATATTGAGGTACAAATCTTCGCCGACGAGCAAGGCAACACGGTGTACCTAGGCGAGCGCGAATGTTCGATTCAGCGCCGCCACCAAAAAGTGGTGGAAGAGTGCCCCTCCGCAATTGTGGACGCTGAGATGCGCCGCCGCATGGGGGAGACAGCAGTAAAGGTGGCACAGGCGGCGGGGTATACCAACGCGGGCACCGTTGAGTTTCTGGTGGATCAGCAGAAGAACTTCTACTTTCTGGAAATGAACACGCGCCTGCAGGTGGAGCATCCCGTGACCGAACTGGTGACTGGAATTGATCTGGTGCATCTGCAAATTCACGTTGCAGCGGGCGAGGCACTTCCCTTCCGGCAGCAGGATGTAACCTTGCGGGGCCATGCCATCGAGTGTCGCATCTACGCCGAGGATCCCGACAACCATTACTTTCCTTCACCGGGCAAAATTCAGATGGAGATGCTGCCGTCGGGCCCTGGCATTCGGCGCGATAGTGGGGTTTACGCGGGCTGGACGGTGCCGATTGAGTACGATCCGCTGCTGGCCAAGTTGTGCGGTTACGGCGAGAATCGTGAGCAGGCTCGTACCCGTTTGCTACGCGCGCTGGACGAATATCTGGTGGGCGGCATCAAGACCAATATTTCTCTATTCCGCCGGATTTTAAGCGACGAAGACTTCAAGGCGGCTCGACTCGATACGGGGTACCTTGACCGGTTGATGGCGAACGAGGCGGGCGCGCCCGCCAAGCCAGATGGCGATGTCGCGGCCATTGCTGCGGGCTTGTTCACCGCGCTGAACGCAGCATCCCAGCCAAGTAGGGGGCAGGCTCCGCCGGAAGTCTCAGCGTGGAAGCGAGCGGCGCGGGCCGAGGCACTGCGCTAGGCGAGAAGATTCCGCGAGAGATTGCATTCAGGAAACCCAAATGACATACGAAATATTGATTGATGGCAAGAGTTCCAAACTCGAGCTACACCACACAGAGTCCGGCTTTCGCTGCGTGCTCGATGGCCGCGTGGTGCCGGTGGATGCTGAGATGGCATCGCCGGACATCATGTCTCTGCTAATCGAAGGCCGCTCGTTCGAGATTAAGCGCGAGAACGTGAACGGCGAGGTTTTTCTGTGGGTGGGCAATGTGCGCTACACGGCTGAAGTCCGCGACCCGCGGGCGCGACGATCGAGCGAGGGCAGCAACAGCGATGCCGCAGGCCCCAAGAAGCTCAAGGCGCCCATGCCGGGCAAGGTTGTGCGCATTATGGTGGTGGTGGGCGATGCCGTAGAGGCCGGCCAAGGCGTCATCGTGATCGAGGCGATGAAGATGCAGAATGAGTTGAAGTCGCCCAAGAAGGGCGTGATTAAGAGCATCGTTGCGCGAGAAGGCGGGACTGTGAACTCGGGCGACGCACTGCTGGTGGTGGAGTAGAGGCGGTGCCTTAAATTCCGCCGCCCCTTTCTACTACCTTCTGCGCGTAATAGTTCTCAATCTTCGCCTTGTTGTGGATCACTTCCAGATAGGCTTGCTTCAGCAGTTGCTCGCGGCTGGTGCGCATCTGCTCGCGGATTACCTGCTGCACCCTGGGGTCGCTGAGTTCGCGCTGACCGGCAGGCTCGCGGCTCAGTAGTTTTACTACGCGGAACCCGGCAGGATTGCGCGGGTCGCCAATCGGGATGATCTGGGTGTGCTGGCCGGGCTGAATGCGGCTGAGCGCCTCGCGCGAGATGGAGTCATTTTTAAAGGCGGATTCTGGCACAAAGCCCAAATCGCCGCCGTTGGCTGCGCTTTGCTGATCTTCGGAGTAGTTGGTCGCTAGCGTCGCGAAGTCCGCACCCTTATCGAGTTCGTTGATGATGTTGCCCAGCTTCTTGCGAGCGTCGGCTTCGGTTTGCGCCTTGCCGTTGCTGAAGTTGCGAGCCTGCGGGCCGGGTTGCGCGCTCACGGCAATCTGCGCCAAATGGTACTGGGTCTCGATCAGGTTGAACTCGGAGCGATGCGCGTTGTAGAAGTTGGTGATCTCCTGATCGGTCACGTTGATGCGCGAGGTGATCTCTTTGTTGAAGACTTTTTCCTGGGTCAGGCTCAGGCGGATGTCGTGCTTCAGGTCTTCCAGCGTCAGCTTCATCTCGTCGAGGCGTTTCTGGAATTTTTCCGGCGTGTCGTAGGGCGACTTCAGCTCCGCCAGTTTGCGGTTTACTTCGTCGTCGCTGGCCACCAGCTTCAGCTTTTCGGCTTGCGCCATCAGCAGTTCGCTATCAATCAGCTCCTTCAAAATGGAGAGCCGCAGATTGGTCGCCTGCTCCCCTGAGGGCACGGCCTGAGCGCCCGCAGCCTGATTCAAAAATCGCTTCTCCACGTCTGCCGCAGCGATGTCTTTATCGTTGACCCGCGCCATCACGTCGTCAGAGGGCTTACGGTTGCAGGCGGCACTGGTAATCAGCGCGGCAAGAGCCAGCGCCATAGCGAGCGAACGGGGGTTGAGTTTCAAGATGACTTTATCCTCGACCGGGGCGCGACGGACCGCAACGCATCGCCAAAATGGTGCCCCGAAGTACTCCCTAGATTGTAAAGCAAAGGATGGCGTAGCACGGATGGAAGAGACGGCAGGCTCACGCCATTTGCCCCCGCAGTCAGCCCCCTCCACATAAAAGCCCCGCCCAAGCAGAACTTGGACGGGGAGTTTTGTCCGTGTAGTATCTGGCCCTACTTGCTAGCGTCTTCGATAAAGCTGGCCACGCGGTCGTGCAGCTTTATCAGGTCTGGGTCGTGCACGTACATCATGTGGCCTGCGTCGTAGTAGTCCATTTTGATGCGGCCTTGCATACGCGCGGGCAGGCCAAGATGGTCCACCGTGTACTCCGAGCCATAGAACGGAGTGGCCATGTCATACAAGCCGTTTTCCACCTGCACCTTAAGGTGCAGATTGGTCTGCATGGCGTTGATCAGGTCGCCTTCTACGTTTGGGGCGCCGGGGAAGCCGCCGCCATTGCCTTCGTGCTTCCAGTCCCACTGCCCGTTCGCGCCTTCGGCATAGATGTGAAAGTCTTTCTCCGTCACGTATTTCAGTTCTTCACGAACATAGCTGTTGAAGGCACCTACATAGGCACCGCTAATGGCGTTCGATTGTGCGTCTTCTTCCGCGCCTTCTGAGAGCTGGTCAATGATGGGACCCGAGAAGCGGGAGTCGAGTCGCCCGGTGTTCAGGCCCCGGCTGCGTTGCAGCTCCTGCATAAACTGAAACAGCACAACCCGCAGATTGGCTTTGGCGATATAGTCGGCGCTAAGGCCGGTGTAACGGGAGAGCTTGGCCGCCATGTCAGCTTTCTCTGCCGCGCTAATCTTGTCGCCCTTCAGCAGCGCCAGCGCGTATTCGGTAGAAGCGAACTTGCGAGCCTCTTGCAGAAAGCTATTCAGGTCGGTACCGCAATCGGTCAACACCTTGTGGTAGCAGGCTGTCGCCGCATAGCTGGGCAGGTAAAGGATGTAAGAAAGGTCATCGCCGGGCAGGAAAGAAATGGTGCCCAAGTCCAATACCATGCTGACCATGATGACGCCGTTGAAGTAAATGCCGTCATGATTCTGGATGTGGTTAACCACTGCCGCGTTGCGGAAGGTGCCATAGCTTTCACCCAACAGAAACTTGGGTGAGTTCCAGCGGTTGTTTTTGCTGATGTAGTTCTTGATGAAGTGGGCGATGGATTTTGCGTCTGAATCCACTCCCCAGTAGTCTTTATCCTTGGCTTTCCCGGCAGCGCGGCTAAAGCCGGTGCCAATGGGGTCAATCATCACAATGTCAGTCTTATCGAGGATGGATTGAGCGTTATCCACCAGTTTGAACGGGGCGTTGGGCGTGGCTTCGGGGTCAGTGGTGGCGACGCGGCGCGGGCCCAGTGCACCCATGTGCAGCCAAAGTGACGCCGAGCCGGGGCCACCGTTGTAAGCGAAGGTGATGGGACGGGTGGAGAGGTCCTTGACATCGCTGCGCGTGTAGGCCACGTAGAAGAAGTTGGCAATCGGCTCGCCCGCGTCGTCCTTTAGCAGCAGGTTGCCAGCGGTAGCTTTGTAGGCAACCGTCTGTCCGCCAATCTTGATGCTGTGGTCGGTGACGGTGGATTCTTCCTTCGGCTTGTCAGATTTGTCGCCCGCTTTGTCGCCGGGCTTGTCACCCGGCTTGTCAGCGCCCGCGGCGTCCGGTCTCACCTCTGGAGCTTGCGCGGTTGACAGCGAGGAGGAGCCCAGAGCGAAAGCCAGCGCCAACAGGCCCAGGCTCAGCGAGTGCAGCAGAGGGTGAGTCATCTTGTTCATATGTTTGAGTACGCCCCAATGGAGTGAAAGTTCCCCGAAAACAAAAAGCTAGTGGATTCTAGTCAGGGGAAGACGCTTTTACAACAGACGCGCCGGGTGGGGATTGGTGAGCCTGCAATCCACCCTCAGAACGCGACTGTTTATCAATCGGGCGACCGAGGTGTAGAATTCGCACAGCATCGACCGACGTGGCTCGTTGAAGGTCGGTTCAGGAGTAGCCAAATGAAGGTTCTCAGACCTATCTTTTCCCGTGCCGCATTCTTGGCAGCCCTATTGATGCTCGGAGTGCTGGCGGCAACAGAATTCACCACTCCGCTTCTTGCCCAGACCTTCGAGACAGCCTATTCATTTCAGGGTGGAACCGACGGAAGCGTCCCCTCCTCCCTGGTTGAGGACGCTGCCGGAAATTTGTATGGCACCTCAGCAAGCGGGCAGTCGAGCGGCTTTGTGTTTCAGCTATCGCCGCCAACCGTCCCCGGAGGTGCGTGGACGAAGACCGACATTTTCGACTTCCCCGGGCCGCTGTTCAGTTCAGGAACTTATTTTCCAGAAAGCCTCACGATAGACAAGAACGGAACCCTTTACGGGGCGTCGATGGACGGCTACAACCGGAGGGGGTTGATTTACCAGTTGCGCAAACCAGCCACCGCCGGCGGCAAGTGGCAGTTCCGCATCATGCACCAGTTCGCGGACGACGGCAGCGAGGGTGAGACGCCGACGGGGCCGGTGGTCAATGCGGCGGGAACCCTCTATGGCGCAACTATGTACGGCGGCCTGAACGGGACGGGAACGGTCTACCAATTGACGACGTCGGGGTCGGGATGGAAGTTCACCCTGCTCTACAACTTCAAGGCCTTTTCTGCCCGGGGAGCCGTTCCGGCTGATGTGGAGTTTCCGTTCGGCCCCTTGTATTTGGATCGGACCGGCTCTTTATACGGCATCACCTTTTATGGTCAGCTCTCGTTGACCGGGTCGACCCAAGGCGGCGTTTTCGCCTTATCGCCTCCGGCCTCGGCTGGCGGCAGTTGGACGGAAAGGTTTTATTACTTTCCCGTCAGCGGCACCATCGGCAACCCCGGCGGTCGCCTGGCAACGGATAAGTATGGCAACATCTTTGGCGCGACCGTCACCAATCTGCTCTTTCAGCTCACACCGTCTGGCCAGAACTTTACTATGACTGTGCTGTGGAGTGGAAGTGGTGGGGGCGTGTATTACGGTGGCGGAGTCTTGCGTGATGCCGCGTCTGGTGATCTTTTTAGTGTCGACTTGCAGAGCAGAGTCTATGAGCTGTTTTCGCCCCTTCAGGCGAACGGAACCTGGACGGAGCGGACTTTATACGATTTTGGCCTTCCCGGTGATGGCGCAATTCCCACGGAGCTTGTCCGCGACCCATCCGGCACACTTTACGGGCTGACGCTGCTCGGAGGCACGGGGTCGGGCACGGTATTCCAGATCGTGCCCTAACCCTAAGCGCTATTAGTTGGACGGCCTGGCGGGGGTTGGTGCCGCCGCGGCAGGCGGTTCTACGCCCGCATCGCGCAAGGCGTGATCCAGAATGGCGCGGAACTCTGGAGCGGGAATCGCCCCATCCACCTTCTGGCCGTTGATGAACAGTGATGGCGTGGCCTCCACGCCGAGCGCGGTCCCTTCTTTCATGGAAGCATCCACCAGCGTGGCGTCTTGGGCCTTCAGGCAGGCTTGCAACTTGGCTGCATCCACGCCGTGCTTCTGTCCAGCTTCCGTGGCAACCTTGTCCACGGCTGCGTACTGACCTTCCACCGGGCCGCTGATGCTGCGCTGTTGGGCGTGAATCTGGTCGGCAAACTCCCAAAAAGCTTCGCCATTCAGGTTTGCCAGGCAACCGCTATCCACGGCGGCGTGCTTGGCCCAGGGATGAATTTCTACCAAGGGAAAGTCTTTGTAGATGAAGCGAACTTTGTCGCCGTAAAGCTTCTGCATCTCTGGGAAGAGCGTCTGGTGCATGCGTGCGCAGAAGGGGCACTGATAGTCGTCAAAATTGACCACAGTTACTTTGGCGTCTTTGTTGCCGCGGACGGGGCGGCCTTTCAGGTCAATCTTTGCCATAGTGTCGGCAAAGGGGTCGCCGGCAAGTTCCAGCTTGGTGATGCGAACCAGAGTCTTCTCATCTTTACTAATTAGGAAGTCTACGGGGTCTTTTTTGTCGCCCACCTGCAGAGTGATCATGTCGTAGCCGGGGAAGTCTGGCGTGGAATGGCGGTCGCCCACCACCACCGGCACTTGCGCGGGCAGGCTGTACTTGGCGCGAACATGAGACTCGATGCGCTTGGCGAGGTCAGGCGAAGGAGACTGCGCCGAGCAGGCAAGGCAGAGCATAAGGGCGAATGCAATGGAACCGCGAAGCATGAACACGTAGAACCGCCTAGAC
The DNA here is from genome assembly GCA_025356095.1 of Acidobacteriaceae bacterium. Classification (GTDB taxonomy): domain Bacteria; phylum Acidobacteriota; class Terriglobia; order Terriglobales; family Acidobacteriaceae; genus JANXUR01. The sequence goes on from JANXUR010000011.1 coordinate 32,860, forward strand.
ATAGGATGACACCAGTTAAAAGTATCGCACGGGGCGAGACGAGGGTGAGGAAACGCAGGGCAGCAACGCAGCAAAGCCCGAAAGCAAATGAAAATCGAGACAGGGAAGGGACAATTTGTGGCGCGCGGAATTGTGTGCAATTTCTAAACAATACTAACATAATTACTATAGTTATGTATTAATTTGGAGACGCAGCGCTACCGACTTGCTCTACCGAAAACGCCCGCTTGAATCCCCGAAATGCCTGCGCCCGAAAGCGCAGGCCCGCCTGCAAGCCCACTTACCGACCCACTTACCGACCCACTTGTAGACCCCGCATTCGATTCGTAAAAGCGAGCGCAGCCGTATGGCCGCGCGGCAAAGTGCCGCATCGCACAGGCGACATCCCACGTACCGGCAGGGCAGCTGGCCCTTGGCTACTTGCCCGCCGTCAGCACTTCCACCGGCAGCACCGCGTTCATTGAGCCGGAGCGGAAGCCTTCCAGATCGAGCGTGACGTAGGTGAAGCCGAGCGCTTTGAACGTGCGGGTGAACTGGGCAGCCATTTCTGGCGAAAGTGCGCGCGGCAGTTCTTCGCGAGAAACCTCTATGCGGGCGATTTCGCCGTGATGGCGCACCCGAAACTGGCGAAAGCCGAGGGCGCGAAGTGCATCTTCGCCTTGCTCCACCTGGAGCAGCGCCTCGCGGGTCACGGGGCGGCCGTATTCGATGCGGGAGCTGAGGCAGGCGCTGGCGGGCTTGTCCCAGACGCGGAGACCGGCGGCGCGAGCGAGGTCACGAATCGCCTGCTTGCCGAGGCCGCAGTCCAGCAGCGGCGCGGCGACGTGGTGCATTTGCGCGGCGCGCTGGCCGGGGCGGAAGTCCCCCTGATCGTCGAGGTTCACGCCATAGGCGATGGCCGCAAAACCGCGCTCGGCGCGAAAGTGCTCCATCACCGTAAACAGCTCGTCTTTGCAGTGGAAGCAGCGCTGGGCGTCGTTGCGGGCATAGTCAGGCTGGTCCAGCTCGGTGGTGTGGATGACCTCTACCGGGATGCCCTGCTCGGCGGCAAAGGCGAGCGCGTCGGCCAGTTGGGTGCGGGCCAGCGAAGGCGAATCGGCGATGACGGCCAGCATGTTCGACTGCCCATCGGAGTTCAACGCCCGATGCGCCGACCACGCAAGGTAAGCGGAGTCCACTCCGCCGGAGTAGGCGACAAGCAGCCGGCCAAGCGAGTGCAGGCGGGATTCGAGGGGGGAGTGCATCTGGATAGGGTATCAAGGACAGCGGTTAAGGCTTAATCTTAGATGCCCCAGTAAAGTCGCATCCCGTCAAATCCATTGCGGGCTCCTAGTCGTTGTGAGGCCCGTTACATGATCTTTTCTGCGACGATGAATAGATCGTACGTTCCCGTCGGGACAGCGCCCAATCCACCAACCGTGTACGTAATTGGCGTACCTGCGTTCGCCCGAACAATCTGCGTCTGCTGAACCGAGTCAAATGGCGGGGCTTTCGTAGGATAGAGAATCAGCCCTTGACCGTTGGACTCTGCGCCAACCTCGTCCGTCCAACCGAAAGTGAGTTGCCAATTCCCAACATTGGGGCCGGGTACCGTCTCCGCCCAGTAAACCGAAAGTCTGTACGTGCCATTCGTTGTTGGCGTGAGGATTGTCGTTGCCGGCAATGAGGTGGTTTGGTTGAGAAGGGAAATCTTGGCGACGATTTGGGGGTAGGTGGCCGCCGCTGGCCCGCCCTTTCCTGGAGTGTCTTGCGCGGCGACGACTGCCACAAGACTTAGTGACAAAAATAGCGAAAGTAGTGCGGTTTTCATGAGAATCCTCCTGATTAGGCAGAGTCCGGCTCCACAGTTCATCTACGAGCCGATTCAAGGGCGAGACTAGCATCGCAAACTACCTAAGTCAACAAGGATTGCGTGGAGTCCGACGGGGCTTTAAAGGCAGGAGGGGTCGCTACTGGAACACATTTTGCGAGGCAAGCACGGTAGAGCGGGGCTTTAGCCCCGCGTCGAGGCGGGTGCGCCGAAAGCGGCTTCAGCCGCTGGGGTGACCGGCGGCTGCGGGTCTGCCGATGACCTTAGAAGCAGAAGCTGCCACTTACGACGCCCCCATGAGCACATTTGCTTGAGCGAACGCGAGCAGGTAGTAGCCGACGGTTCTTCCCGCGCTGTCGATGCCGTAAGAGACGGTCTCTATCGCGCCGGGGACGTCAAATGTGGTGACCGTGCCGCTCCGCTGGCGGATGAACCGTGGAAAATATAAAGAAAATCTGTATAGCACCCCGTCGCTGCACGGGTGTTGTTGACACTAAGCGGAACAATGTTGACTGCCCCTGGGATGTCAAACTTACTGTATGTCCCGGCGAACGCACTCGGCGCGACAGCGAGGGCCAAACCTGCAAGCATCAAGTTTAGGAAGAAACGGCT
>JANXUR010000041.1 GCA_025356095.1 Acidobacteriaceae bacterium
GATTTGAGGCAAGCTCGCGCACTCTATCAGCCTTAAATATCTTTAGGCAGCCCGAGACAAGTCGCCCATCACCGTGATTGCCCTGATCATTAGGGGTTGGTGCGGCAATATTCCAGATAGCAACTCTCGGACCCGTTGCAAGAAGCTGTGCGATTTCTTCTTTCAAGACCTCATCGGCCCGCTCCAAGATTTCTGTAAAACAGGAATTCACAATCAGCATGATTCCTATGGAAAATCCAAGGCCTCTATGTGGATTAGTAAACATCTCAAGCTTTTTCAAATCCTCAATCAGGCCTCCAGCGTTCAAATTCGGTGAACTCTTGATTTCAACTACAAGTAGATTGCTTTCTACATTCGCTGACTGATGAACGACTAAATCTGGGATCACCCAGTCTTCTCGCCCAACACGGGGAATCAACCTGAGCCCCTTACGAAACTCGCCATTCACGTACCAAGCTCCATTGAACTCCAACCTCATTTGGTGATATAGCTCATAAGCAAAAATTCGTTCTTGATGAGCTTCGTTCCCATCGGGCAACACCACGCTGAAGTAGTCGGGTGCTACGCGAAGCAGTGCATTCTGAAATCTGTGGATTGCTTGCTCTTTGGTTAGGGTACAGGGATCGGGCATATGCAATGCAGACTAAACCATTTCCTCCTAGAATGCTACCGATAAACGCAGTTGTACTTAATGGGCATGGTGGCGGCCTAATACGGTGCCTTACAATCCCCGCTGCCTTATCGATGCACAGCAGACGCAACTGTCCCTCAACATACGGCTCAGTAAAGCCCCACTTATGCGGTGAGCGCATAAGCGAATCCAGAAGCGTCATTGGACGCGGGGCTTGAGCAGCCCATAGGGTCTGGCTATCGCAACTGAATTCACCGTTGCTGGAGGTAGCCAATGATTCGCTAAAGCAATGCTCCAAGCGCCGCCGAAGGCGCGATCGGAACCCATGCGTCACGCTTCGCGCTCCTGTCCCGACGACGATAGTCGGGTAGGGACAGGCGACGTCGTCATCGGGAAAGAGAATCCATGGGAAAGCCATGACGATGGTGCTGCCGCCGATGAACGCGATGAAGGCGCGCGGCTTCGTTAGCAATCGATTTTGCAATGGATTTTGCAGCAATGGATCTTGCGATTGGGAATCAGTGGGAGTGGGTCAGGAGGAGCGGCATACCAAACAGCGACTCGAGTCGCCCATCGCGTTTGGTTGCGGGGGCTGGATTTGAACCAGCGACCTTTGGGTTATGAGCCCAACGAGCTACCAGGCTGCTCCACCCCGCTCTTTGATATTAACAACGTGTGACGGGCAGGTCAAACCGCGCACTCGTCCCAGTCTCCATTTGGCCGCAGCCATGTGCTCCGGCGCTCGCAAGATTCTTGCTGATTGCGCTCCCCACACCCCAGCCATTAGATTGATGCGCAGGGCTGGCGCAGGCGAAACTGCTCCGTCAGCCGTTTCCAGGAGTTGCGTGTCCCACCTTGCCGCCAGTCCGTCCGCCATTGACCTCTCCGACCTCAGCGCGGGTGTACCCGCTTCCACCGAGTCTGACTTCAACATTCAGCCCCGTACCGTCAACGACATTATTCTGGCGCTGCGAGACCGCCACACTGATGGCCTGATGAGCGACCGGCGTGACGGCCAGTGGGTCGAGCTTTCTGCCAGTGAACTGTTTGAGCGTGCGCTCTCCATTGCCAGCAACCTTCACGACTGGGGCATCGGCAAGTGTGACCGGGTGTCGCTACTCAGCGAAAATCGCTCTGAATGGATGATTGTGGATTTTGCCATTCTGATGCTGGGTGCCGTGGTGGTGCCGATCTATTCCACCCAAACGCCAGACCAAGTGGCATTCGTGCTGCAGCATTCGGGTGCGCGCGTGGTGTTCGTCTCTTCGGCAGACCAGTTGCGCAAAGTAGAGAGCATTCGCCAGCAAACGGCTGTAGAGCACGTGATTGTGATGGACGAAGCACCCAGCGCGACGGCCTTCGAACTGCGCGACCTGTTGCAGCCAGTGGCCGCCAACCACGCTGCTGAATTGGAAGCGACGGCCCGCAGTGTGCAGCCGGAAGACCTGGCCACCATCATCTACACCTCGGGCACGACCGGCACGCCCAAGGGCGTGATGTTGACCCACGGCAACATTGCTTCGAACCTCTGCTGCTCGCTGGCCGAGTTCGATTGCAACGCAACCGATGTGGAAGTTTCGTTTCTGCCGCTATCGCACATCACAGCCCTGCATGTGGACTACTCTGTGCTGTGCCGTGGTGTGCACATCTGCTACTGCCCTGATGTAAACGAACTGAACAAGATGCTGCTGGAAGTGCGCCCGACATTTGTGACCTCGGTGCCGCGCGTGTATGAGAAGGTGTATCAGCGAGTACAGCAGCAAGTAAAGAGTCCGCTGAAGCAACTGGTGTACCGCTGGGCGCTCGCGGTGGGCAAGCGGCACTTGCCGGAAACGCTTCGTGGCAATGTGCCACAGACGCTGGCCTGGAAGCTCGCCGACCGCTTCCTGTTTGCAAAAGTTCGAGCGGGCATGGGGGGCCGTGCACGCATTCTGGTTTCCGGCGGCGCTCCGCTGGGCCGCGAACTCGCGGAGTGGTATGCCACCATCGGCCTGCGCATCCACCAAGGCTATGGACTCACCGAAACCTCTCCCGTCATCAGTGTGAATACACCCGGTGCCTTTCGCCTCGGGTCGTCCGGCAAGCCGCTGCCCAACGTGGAAGTGCGCATCGCTGACGATGGTGAAATTCTGGTGCGCGGGCCCAGCGTATTCCACGGATATTGGCAGCGTCCGGACGAGACACGCGAGGCCTTTCTGACCACCGACGATGATGGCGCAGACTGGTTCAAAACCGGCGACATCGGTCACCTCGATGCGGATGGATTTCTCTTTGTCACAGACCGCAAGAAGAACCTGATTAAGACCTCAGGTGGAAAGTTCATCGCACCGCAGCCGATTGAAAGCTCGCTGAAACTTGATTCGCTGATTGGCGAAGCAGTGGTGCTGGGCGACCGCCGCAAGTTTCCTTGCGTGCTGATTGTGCCGAACTTTGAGCACCTAAAGGCGTGGGCTGCGGAAAAAGGCCTGAAGCCCGCCGATACCCGATCGCGCGAGAAACTGGTAGCGCATCCGCTGGTGCAGGCGCACTATGAGGCCATCGTCAGCAGCGTGAATGCCAACCTTGCACGCTTTGAAAAAATGAAGCGCGTGCTGCTGGTGACCGAAGAGCCATCCCCTGTTAACGGCCTGATGACGACTTCTATGAAGATTAAGCGTCGCGCCGTGGAAGAGCGCTTTGCGAAACAGATTGACGAGCTTTACGCCAAGGCCGAAGCAGAGCGACAGGACTAGACGTTTCGGGTTTCGGGTTTCGGGATTTCAAGTTTGCCTCTGTCGAGACTCGGTTCGTCCCTCAACAATCCCATTCCCACCCTCAAATCTCTTTCGCCCCTTTGCGCCTCTGCGATGAAATTGCTTGGGGCCGCAGCATACAGTGGCGCATTTTGCATACAGCCACTGCCATAACCTGAAACTGCTCTGGACTTCCCCGTACAATATTTCCATGGACGCAATCAACGGTTCTCAGCACAATGACGCACTCATCATTGCAGGACGCACTTTCCAATCGCGCCTCATCGTGGGCACGGGCAAGTACAAATCGTTTCAGGAAAACGCCGACTGCATCGCCGCCAGTGGTGCGGACATGGTTACTGTGGCCGTGCGCCGCGTGAATCTTGAGCGAGGCCCCGGCAAAGACGAGTCGCTCCTCGACTACATTGACTCCGCAAAGTACTTTCTGCTGCCCAACACTGCCGGTTGCTACACCGCCGAAGAAGCCATTCGCACCGCGCACCTTGGCCGCGAAGTCGGGCTTTCCACATGGGTAAAGCTGGAGGTGATCGGCGACCAGGCGACGCTGTATCCCGATGTGCAGGCCACGCTAGAGGCCACGCGCGTACTGGTCCGCGACGGCTTTACCGTGCTGCCCTACACCACCGACGACGTAGTCTTCGCCAAGCGCCTGCTGGACGCGGGCGCGAGCGCAGTGATGCCGCTGGGTGCGCCCATTGGCAGCGGACTTGGCATCCAGAACCCCGCCAACATCCGCATTCTGCGCGAGATGATCACTACGGTGCCGCTGATTGTGGACGCGGGCGTAGGCACCGCCAGCGATGCAGCATTTGCCATGGAACTGGGCGCCGACGCGGTGCTGATGAACACGGGCATTGCCGCCGCGCAGAATCCCATACTGATGGCGGAAGCAATGAAGAACGCGGTAAGGGCCGGGCGGCAGGCGTACCTCGCCGGACGCATGCCCAAGAAGCTATACGCCACCGCCAGCTCGCCGCTGGAAGGCGTGGTGCGGTAAGGGGAACGGCAAGTGTCGGACCCCTGCCGTAGCTCGTCAGCAGCTACACTGCGATGCTGCTCTTTGCAACCGGTTTGAGTTGATTGGCGAGCGTCTGACTCTCCTTGAGAAGTTCCAGAACTCGGTCGAGGTTGCGTTTGTGGTCCTTCCACAGATCTAGTCCCATCATCTCGCGAAAGTCGATTTTTCTCGGTTTGCGCCAGGACCCGTAATCCTCCAGTCGAGCAATTCTGGCTTCGATGTCCGGAATATTGCGCGATGTCGGTGACTTCTTTGCCGAGCTCCGTATCCAGTCTTTCCAGAAAGTGTTGCCTTTAGACTGGTTGCACTTGCCGCAGGCCGGTACCAGATTAGCGATTTCCGTGATGAAACCTGTCGGCTTGCAGTCTCGAATCAAGGCATGCAGGTGATCCCATTCCGTCTTGGTATCGCCACAATATGAGCACGTAAGTTTTTCTTTCATGCCGAGTACCTCTAGGGCTTGATCAACTTCCGCTTCGGTCGGAGAAAAAGAAGGAATGATCGCCGCGAAAAACGCGTTAGTAATAGTTGATGAGCGACCGGCAATTGTTGTGGTTTTTGGCATATTGAAATGTCTGTGCATACTCTTTAGACCCTCGAATCGCAGAACGGGGGATGATTTCTTGATTTGTCCTAAAGTATCAATATGATCAGAGTCGCAGTCAAACACGCTGTTCTGTTCCTCTGTACCGGCAATTCGGCGCGCTCCATTCTGGCCGAAGCGCTGCTAAACTGCATGGGCGCGGGAGCGTTCACCGCTTACAGCGCAGGGAGCCATCCGCGCGGCGAGGTGCATCCTGAGGCGCTGGCCACGCTGCAGCAGTTTGGCGTGCCTACCGAAGGGTTGCGCAGCAAGAGCTGGGACGAGTTCTCCGCGCCGGGCGCATCGCCGATTGATTTTGTGATTACCGTCTGCGACAACGCCGCGCGTGAAGCTTGCCCGGCATGGCCGGGGCATCCGCGCACCGCCCATTGGGGACTGGACGACCCTGCCGCCCTCACTGGCCCGCCCGAGGCGGTGGCCAACGCCTTCCGCAACACTTACCTGCTGTTGCAGCGCCGCATCCAGACGGTGCTGATGATGCCGGTGGCGATGGCCGGCGTCGAAGGCTTCCACCGGCACTTGCAAGCGCTGGGTCAGGGCGTATATCGTACGCTGGGGATGTAGGTGTGCTTCAGGATCAGGACTTGCTTATGCCTTTGTTGCTACAATCCGCTGTTGTTGCGATATTGCTGGCTGGCAATGCCCTCGCTCAATCGGCTCCGCCGGACTCGGCCCGCACTCCGGCACTCATCACACGACCCTCGCAGGTCATTGAGCTAAATCCCAAGGGCAATTGGAAAGCATCTCCCAGCGTGGCTTTTGCTTCGGACGGCCGAGTTCTGGTGCTTTACCGGGATCGCTGGAAAGCAGACGCTCGGGGCAATTGGCATCTCGTGCGGGTAAGCGACTTGTGGGCTCATCCGAAGGCCGAGGAAATCGTATTCGCACCGCAGGAGGAACCCTCCGATCCTGACCGGAGCCGAACGTGGGAAGGTTTTGGCACCAGCCTGCACGTTACCGAGGGTGGCACCACTGCTTATGCAGTATTCGGCGGAGGCGTTAACACCACACGAGTCCTTCCCCCCAAGTTTCCAGGCGTCAGGAATGTCAACTTTCGCTCTTTTATTAACGTCGTTGCGTTCGATCTCGATCGCTTCGTCGTCACAGCAAAGCGAGACGTCACAGAAATTGCGGACGGCGCGGGCGACCTGACAACGACCGAAAAGAATTCTCTCCTCTTGGCGAAGACGAACAATGGATCATGGCAAGTCCATATCCTCGATGCGTCCTTAAAAGAGATCCCTACGTCCCAAGTGCAAGGCCGTCGCGACATGAAGTTAGCTGGCACTTGCCAACTCATTCCCGATAGCAGCTTGGTTTGCGCAGACAAAGATGGTGCCTACCTGCTTACAGCATCCGGCAATCAACCGCTTCTCCGTATTGAATCCCCGTGGCACGTGCATCAAGTTAAGTGGTCTACTGCAGGCGGTCTCGCGGGAGTTTTTGCCCTCGACTCCAATAGGGCCGTGACAAGCGACCGGCTATGGAAGCTTAGCGCTGCTGGCGTGCCGCTTAAATCCTCAGGGGATTTTTCGCCACACTGCCCGGGCGGCTGGAGGCTATCATCGGTTAGCAACGACGGCAATATTGCTGCCATCGAATGCACTGTAATTGACGATTACTTCGACGATGCGATTCAAATCGTAAAGTGGAGTGAGATGCAAATCTATGAGACAGGCTCAATGCGACTAATCGCTCGATGGAGCCTTTCGACGCGGCGAATCAGCCGGATTGCGATCTGGCATCGCCTTCATGAATCCATCGTGGCAGTGCTGGAAGACGCGGATATACTCAAACTTTATCGTTTTGCCGATGATGTTCCCATAAACTAGGCGATTTTTTCTTGACTAGCGAATGCGCCAGCACGGACGGCTTCCACCGGCACTTGCAAGCGCTGGGCCAAGGGTTTGGATCGTACGCTAACGCGCGTAGCGCTACTTCTTGGGCCGCGACTCTGGCGGCACCATGCCTGCGGTGCGGTAGTAGTTGACTAACTGCCCGTAGTGTTCGCCGCTATGTTCGACGAAGCCCCAGGCCTGATCGCCGACGCGCGCCCATTGGTTGGTGAACGGTTCCACGAAGGTATCGTTCAAGCCTTTGTCTCCTTTGGCTTGAATCAGCGCCGCGCCGTCTGCAAAGGACTGCTTCACATACGCGACCACCTGCGCCTTGGTTTTATAGTCGGCGCGCTTGGGGTCGCCTTCCGGAGCGGGCTTGCCATTCGCCGGATTCAGAAAAAAATAGTTGCCACCTGCAGCATGCAGTAGTTGATCGGCAAAGCTGCGCTGCGCTGGCGTGGGCTTAAAGTCGTACTTGTCTTCAGGAAAATCCTCAGCCATCGCAATCAGCTTGCGGCCAATGTCATTCCACGAATCCAGCAGCACCTTAGACGGGCTGTCGGCTGGCTTGGGGGCAGATTTCGGCTTCTCCGCTGTCTGGGCCAAGACCGGCGCAGCAACCGCAAGAGTTAACACAAGAGTTAACAGCAGCGTAGCGGCAAGCGATACTTTCGCAAACGTCACTTTCGCAAACGACACTTTCGCCAACGTCATGGGACGACCTCCACTGGCAATTTTCTGAACCTTGCCATGGTAGACGAAGCAGCAGACTTTCGGGGAGCAAATTCGCCGCCCCGGCAAAGCTCACTCCACACAAAGCAAAGCGGGGCAGCCTAAGCTGCCCCGCCATCCGCCCGCAAAAGCTTACTTGTGCATGTCTTCCATCTTGTCGCCTTTGGCCTTAGGAGCCTTGGGTTCTTTCAACATAGCCACTTCCATCACGTGGACTTTATCGCCATCCACATGACCCTTCACCTTCACATAGTGACCCTCGTGGCCCTTGACGGCTTCAGGATTGTCAATCATCATCACTTTGTCGCCTTCCACCAGCACCGGCTTTTCACCGTTGGCCAGGCACTTTGCCGCGCAAGCGGCATGGGCGGCACTGCCACTCTTTACACCGCACTTGGAATCGCCCACCCAACCCTTGATGGTGGTGGTCTTCATCTTGGCTTCCTTGGCACTGGCCACATTGGCCACCGCGAAGAACAACCCAACTGACATCATCACCAGCAGAATTCGTTTTGACATCTTCATGAGAAATCTCCCTAGAATTTGCATTCTTTACATTCACTGACGGCCACGAGCCTACAACAGACACCACCTCCGCCGAATTGGCTTAGAGGTCGCGACTGAACGAATATACACCTAAAAAGGCAAGTCTGGGTTAAGGCAATGTCAAGCCCTAAACCCGCCTTGAGCCTACTCTTTGCGGGCGGTGATGTTGGCTGGAGGTGCCGGGGGCTGTTGGTTGGGTTGCTGAAACACCACTTCGCCGGGCTTCACCAGGCCGAATTTGCGGGCTTCGATCTCAATCGTTTGCCGATCTGACTTCAATTGTTCCACCCGGCGCCTATAGGCCTCGTTTTCAGCTTGCAGGGTCACCAGATCCGTTTGCAGTTTTTTTACCGTCGCCCGTTTTTGCTGAAAGACCATGGCACCATTGGCGCCATAAATCACGTGCCACAGCATGAATGCGCTGACGGCGACAATCGCCACGGTGGCCAGCCGTCGCCGCGCCCGCTCGAACCATTGGTGCAACTGGAGCGCACGCTCTGCCGCCGGACGCAATCGGCCCGACTCGATAGAATCCATGCCCGCACCGAGCCACTGCGCAGCCTGCGGCGGAATCGTCCACTCGCGGCCGGAACGGTCGAAACCATCATCTCTGCCATCGCGATAGTCGGGGCGAACACTCATGGGAACACTGCTCTTTCCGGGAAAACGCTACTCAAAAATCCACTGTTTGGCGGCCTCTGCCACCTTCGCCTGTGCTGCCAGCGACGGCGCTTCGGAGTAAATCCGCACCACCGGCTCGGTGCCGCTCAAGCGGTAACAAACCCACGAAGTATCGGCCAGCACCAGCTTCAGGCCATCTTTGGTAACGACCTCTGTTACTTTTTGCCCCGCAAACTGCGCGGGCGGAGCCGCTAACTTCTTAGTGAACGCGTCTTTCACCTCTGGGGTCAAGCGGAAATTGTCACGCGCGGGGTAATAGGAACCAACTTGGTTAAATAGCTCCTTCAGTTGTGCGCCCATGGACTTGCCGCGCACCGCCACCATCTCGCAACAGAGTAGCCCGGCAATCACGCCATCTTTTTCTGGGACGTGGTTACGAATAGTCAGCCCTGCGCTCTCCTCCCCGCCGATGGCGATCTTATCCTGCATGATGAGCTCACCGATGTACTTGAAGCCCACCGGCGTCTCATGCAACTCCACGCCATGGTGCGCGGCCAGCGCGTTGATCAGATTGGTGGTTGCAACCGACTTGGCCACGCCATTCTTCCACCCACGCGATTCGACGAGGTAGTCAAACAGCAGCGCGATCACATAGTTTGGCTGCAAAAATGTGCCGTCTTCATCCACAATGCCAAAGCGATCGGCGTCGCCGTCGGTGGCAATGCCAATGCCCGCGTCGGTGGCTTTCATCGCAGCGCGCAGGTCGTTCAGCAGGTGGTCGTCCGGCTCAGGCGCATGGCCACCGAAAAGCACGTCCCGAACGTCATGCACGGTAGCGCATTCGATGCCCGCGTCACGCAGAAGTACATCCGAATAGCCCCGCGCCGCGCCCCACAGCGGATCGAACGCCACCTTGAGCCCCGATTTCTTGATGGCGGCAAAATCCACAATCTCTTTAAGCCGCGCCAGGAACTGTGGCTTGGCATCGAGCGCCTGCGTCTGCGGCGAGCTGCTCGTCCGCGCTGGCGTAACACCATCCGCGTCAAAGGCCACAATCGCCGCTTCAATGGCTTTGGTCATGTGCGGCAGCGCGGGCGCACCATCCGGCGTGGAAAACTTGATGCCTTGGTACTCCGGCGGATTGTGCGAGGCGGTGAAGTTGATCGCGCCATCGGCTCCGGCGCACGTAACAGCATAGGCAATCGCGGGCGTTGGTGCCGGTTCGGCAATCGCTAGCGGCGCAATGCCATGCGCGCTCAGGATGTCGGAGGCCAGTGCCACCAAAGTCTCGCCCAAAAAGCGCGGGTCGCGCCCTACGACGATTTTCGCACCCGTCGCCTTCTGCGACACCACGTACCGCGCAATGCCTGTCACCGCGCGCCGCGCGTTGGCTAACGTGAACTCATCGGCGATAATCGCCCGCCAGCCCGAAGTGCCAAACTTGATCTGTGTCTTTACCATGTTCCCCACCCAGTCGAGATTCATTTGCGTTAAATTCTGCCCGCGCAAATTCTAAAGGATTGCGGGCAAATTCGGCGTGTTGGCTAAACTCCCGCCAGCGCCTGGTCGAGGTCTGCGACAATGTCGTCCACATCCTCGATGCCGACCGAGAGGCGCACCATACCGTCTGTGATGCCCGCTGCCGCGCGGCCTTCAACGCCCAGAGCCCCATGCGACATAGTCGCAGGATAGTTCACCAACGTTTCCACCGCGCCCAGCGATTCGCCCAACACTGCCATTTTCAATCCGGCAAAGAAGCGTTTGGCGTTTTCGAGCGAGCCGGTCTCAAAACTGATCAGCGACCCGAAGCCGCGCTGCTGGCGCTGCGCCAGTTGGTGCTGCGGGTGCCCTTGCAGGCCTGGGTAATGCACTGCGCGGCCCATGCCTCCTACCCTAGGGTGCGCGGCCAGAAACGCCGCAACCGCCCGCCCGTTGCGCTCATGCTGCTGCATCCGCACTGCCAGCGTCTTCACTCCGCGCAGCACCAGCCAGCAGTCGAAGGGCGAGAGCACCGCACCCACCGCGCGCTGAATCAGGTTGATGCGCTCGTGATGCTCCGGCCGGGCGCAAATCACCGCGCCGCCGGTGCCATCGCTGTGGCCGTTGAGAAACTTGGTGGTGGAGTGAATCGAGATATTCATGCCCCACTCCAGCGGACTCTGGAAATAGGGCGAGAGAAAGGTGTTGTCGCACGACGAAATCAGGCCGCGCTCGCGGCACAACTGCCCGACGGCGGCGAGGTCGGTCAACCGCATCGTCGGGTTAGAAGGCGTTTCAGTATGCACCAGCCGCGTGTGGGGACGAATGGCTGCAGCGATATTCGCTGGCCCGGCCTCACCGATCATGTCCACATAACTGAACTCGATGCCGAGAGGCTTCATCACCTGCTCAAACAAGCGATAGGTGCCGCCATAAATATCGCGCGGCGCAATCACGTGATCGCCCGCCTTGCACAGCGAGGCAACGGCGTGCACCGCAGCGACACCGCTGGCGAAGCAGCACGCGCCCACGCCACCTTCCAGCGAGACGAGGCACTGCTCCAGCCGGTCGCGCGTAGGGTTCTGGCTACGGGAATACGAGTAAGGTGGCTTTACGCCCAGTTCGTGATGCGCGAAAGTGCTGCTGGTAACAATCGGCGGCGCTACCGCGCCGGAGGCGGGGTCAGGTTCGCCGCCCACGTGGATGGCGCGGGTAGCAAAGCCATGGGGGGTGGGTGGGTAGGACAGTTGCCCATCATTCATGCAGGTATTCTACGCAGGAGTACCCCTTCGTGATGACGAGCAACCCGCTTCACTTCCCCTCGGCTTTTTCATCGTTCGCGTAGTACCCGGTGCGCGTCCTCACCACCAGCTTGCTCATGCCCTTGGCGCGGGCTTCAAGGCGCACCTGCCGGTAGCCGCCCGCGCTCTTGGCGTGCGAGGGCTTGTAGCCAATCGTGTATTGATTGCGGATGTCGTGCG
>JANXUR010000059.1 GCA_025356095.1 Acidobacteriaceae bacterium
CATGGGAGCAAAAATGCCAGAAAACAGTACGCTCAACGCAGATGGACTGAAGAAACTGATTCGCGAAGTTCCCGACTTTCCCCTTGATGGAATTCTGTTCTACGACATCACCACGCTGCTGAAAGATAAGCAGGGCTTCGCCTCGCTGATTGACCAGCTTGCCGAGCACTATGCAGCCAAGCATGTGGACGTGGTGCTGGGCATTGAAGCGCGCGGCTTCATCTTTGGCCCGGCCTTGGCCTACAAACTGGGCACGGGATTTGTACCGGTGCGCAAGCCCGGCAAGCTGCCTGCCGAGACCATCCAGTATTCGTATGACTTGGAGTACGGCTCGAACACGATCGAGATTCACAAAGATGCAGTGCAGCCCGGCCAGCGCGTGCTGATTGTGGACGACCTGCTCGCCACCGGCGGCACCGCCGAAGCGGCTGCCAAGCTGGTGAAGCAGTTGGGTGGCGAAGTTGCCGGGCTGGCGTTTGTGGTGGAGCTGGACTTTCTCCACGGCCGCGACAAGCTGGCCGAGTACGACGTGATGAGCCTGTTGCACTACGATAAGTAGGGTGGCGGTGGCCCTGAGATTAGGGTCCCATTCCATATCGGGGGTCGCCCACGAGCCAGAGAATCTTGTCAAAGACTCTTACTCTATAAGGATATTCCCGGATTTCCAAAGACTCAATTGTAGTTTGGTACTGGTCATAAAGGCCTAGCCACACGTGGACGAATGCGCGATATCCAGTGGCGTCCGCCGGAGCTTGGGGAAAATCGCACTTCAGTTTGCTTAGGACGTACAGAGCGTTTCTCGCGTTTCTATCGAGCATCGGAACGTTCTCCGGGTAGCACAACCAAAGCGCTTTTGACGCCAAGGACGAGAAATCCCGTGGTCTACCGAGTCCTTGGACACAGGCCGCCGCTAGACCCTCGTGGGCATCAGCCAACTCCGCCGGGGTTAAGGGAGCCAGATTCGGCCTGTCATGGTCAGCCCAGCCCACGATGGCCGCTGTCACGTTGTCACGTTGAGCATTTGTTAAGCCCTGGAAGACAGCGTAGTGAACCTCAAGCCAGTGCCGAATGCCCGCAATGCGGCCTGCGTTTTGAGGGTCATTTAGCTGAAGAATGGCCGCTTCGTCAACCTCGTGGAAGTTCTCCAACTGCATACCTAGCGCCATAGGCCAGAACCGTGTGATGACTTTCTCTAGGTCAAGCACTTGAGCCTCCATTTCAGGAATGCGCCATGTCTATCAGTTACCCTCACAGACGACAAACAAGCCTGCATCCTTCGCCAAATAGCTCTTCCTGCGGAACCAGTCTTCCATGGCCGCTTGCAGGCGGGGGAGGGGGACGGCGTTGCCGATTTCGATGAGGCCGTCGGCGATGGGGAGGGTGTCGTCGAAGACGGCGTCGTTCGTGAAGCTGCGCATGGCAAAGCTGTCTAGCCACTTGAGCGGACAGGGTTGCGAGGCACCGGTGGCGTCGGCATAGGTGACGCTGATTTTGCGAGAGAACATAAGTACAGTTTCAGGTTTCTGGTTTCAGGTTTCAAGTACGGATAGATTCAGGGGCGAATTTTTCTCCAAGTGCGGCTAGGTTCGGGGTGAATTCGGTACTGTCTTAGCCCGGAGGGCGGTGCTCTAAACTAGCCCACCGCGAAGCGGTGGGTGAGCGCGAGGATGGGATTCGCAGCCCGCAGGGCCGACTGCGGCGGCAATAGATGCCCTCTGGGCTGCGGATCAACGGCGAAGCCGACCCAGCCCTCGCGGGCTGGGTTAGCTGAGAGCACCGCCCGCTGGGCGCGCTAGGAGCAAGTGCGGGAAGCACAACTCTTCTCTGTACGATGCCTGCGAGCGATAAAATGTTGAGGTGTCCTCCTCCTCGATCAATCTCGCCCCCATCATTCTCGGCATTGAGAGTTCCTGTGACGAGACCGCCGCTGCCGTGGTACGCGGTGGCGAGGAGATACTTGCCAGCGTGGTGCTGTCGCAGTTTGCTACGCATCAGCCATTTGGAGGGGTCGTCCCCGAGTTGGCTTCGCGCGAGCATCTGCGGGCGCTGGTGCCGGTGGTGCGGCGCGCACTGGAGGAGGCTGGCCAAAACTATGCCTCGCTCGACGCGATTGCCGTTACCCAAGGCCCGGGCTTAGCTGGAGCGCTGCTGGTGGGCGTCAGTTTTGCCAAGGCGCTAGCTTATGCCGAAGACAAGCCACTGATCGCGGTAAACCATCTAGAAGGCCACATTCACGCGGTACTGCTGGAACAAAAGCAGCAGGCTCGCGCGGCAGGCAACACGACGGCCCTGCGTTTTCCCCTGCTGGCGCTGGTGGTGTCCGGTGGACATACGCATCTGTATCTGGCCCATGCGGCGGACGAAGCTGGCTCAGGCGGCTGGACCTACCAGAACGTCGGCCACACACGCGATGACGCGGCGGGCGAGGCGTTTGACAAGGTCGCCAAGCTGTTAGGGCTGGGATATCCTGGCGGCCCGCTGATTGATGGATTGGCAGCGCATGGCGACGACCGCGCGGTGAAGTTTGCATTTGCGCAACTGAAGCATCCTGACCGGAATCCGCAGGGCGCCCGGAAATACGCGGCCGCGGTCAGCTCTTCCCCCGCGTCGCAGCCCGGGGCGAGAACTACGATGCCGCCCCGCGTAGATTTTTCCTACAGTGGCATTAAGACCGCAGTTTTGCGGCACGTGGAAACCCATGCGATGCTGGCCTCCATCGAGGCACGGCGCAAAGCGCTGGCCGGGATTGCCAAAGTCACCGTCTCAGAGGTGCTTCCCCTTTGCGATGCGCATACACTCGACCTGATTGCGTCATTTCAGCGCGCGATGGTGGAAGACCTCGTCCGCAAGACGCTGACGGCAGCGGAAGCCTGCGGCGCGAAGATGCTGTTTGTGACCGGAGGCGTGGCGGCAAATTCAGCGCTGCGAGGCCATTTTAATGCCAAGGCTACCGCCCTCGGCTTGCCGGTGCACTTCCCTTCGCGGCCGCTTTCTACCGATAATGCCGCCATGATCGCGGCGGCGGCTTACCCGAAGTTTCTGGCAAATCTCTTTGCCCCGGCGGACTTTTCCGCAGAGGCATCGCTAGCCTTGCGCTAAAAGCAAAACACGGAGCAGCATTGGGAGGTGACCCAGCCTGCCTGCTGCTCCGTAAGACGGTAGTTCGGCGAGGGCTTCTGCACCCTCGCCGGTTCCCGCCAGTGCTTCTGGCTACTTCACTTGCAGCGTTTTCAGGTAATCCACCAGATTATGCACCCGCAGTTGCGACTCGGCGGAGCTGCGGTTGCCGATGCTGCGGAACAAGCCTCCCCACACTGGCATATCTTTTGAGCCATGCGCGGCTGGAGTGTTCTGGTCGCCTTCAATCACGTTGGCCACATGCAAAGAGGGGAAAGTGCCTTTGTTGCGGGCAGTGAGCCGCGTGAGGTCTGGCGGTGGGGTCTTGAGCGCCGCAGCAGCCGGGCCCTCGCCCTTGGCATCTTGTCCGTGGCAGGAAGCGCAATAGCTACGGAACATGAGCTTGCCATCAGTGGCAGGCGTGGACTTGATGGGCACCGAGTGGATGGTAACTGGCGCATCTTTTACCGCTGGCGTGGCGGGGTTTGCTGCTTTCTCTTGCGCCAACGCGGCGGGCAGGCCCAACAGGCCCAACAGACCAAATAGGCCGAAGACGAGAAATAGAAGAATGAATTTGTTCATCATGGCAAGGCTCCTTGCGCTCTGAAACTTTCGCGGGACGCTGAAATCCCATTCCCGCAGCTTTCATCTTTCATCCTAGGCGCGGGGGCCGGGGGCCGGAAGTGATTGCCAACACGGGGGGAAGTGACCAGCAAGTGACCTTAGTAGCCAGCCAACGGACATGAATCGCAGCACATGAATTGCAGCACATGAATTGCAGCGCAAGAACCGGATAGCAGGCGACCCGCCCTGCCGCTATCTTGGCAATATGACTTTGGCGAATCCAATTTCCAGTGCAATACTCAGTGCGATGGCCATCAACAAAAGCCACGCGCCGCAAACCGCAACGCTCGACCCGGAATCGGCTTGGGTGGCGGTCGCCACTCGTGACCGCGCACGAGACACCACGTTTGTGTACGCAGTGGTGACCACGGGCGTCTACTGCAAGCCCTCATGCGCATCGCGGCCTCCGAGACGCGAGAACGTGCGGTTTTTTGCCGTGCCCGCCGACGCCGAACTGGCTGGTTTTCGAGCCTGCTTACGTTGCCGCCCGCGCATTGCGGCGTCGAACCCGCACGCGGCAATGGTTTCGCGCGTTTGCCGAGCCATTGAGCGCAGCAGCGACGAGCCGTTGACTCTGGCGCAACTGGGCGAGATGTTTGGTCAGAGTCCGTTCCACCTGCAACGAACGTTCAAGAGTGTGCTTGGGGTGACTCCAAAAGCTTATGCCGACGAGATCCGCATGCGGCGATTCAGGAGCAACTTACGCGAAGGCCAGAGCGTAACACGCGCGATGTACGCAGCTGGATATGGCTCGGCAAGCCGGTTGTATGAAAATGCAGCAGAGCAGTTAGGCATGACTCCCGACAAGTACCGCCGCGGCGCGGTGGCGGAGGTGATTCGCTACACCACGGCCGCCTCGCCGATTGGCCGCATGCTG